>JAJTXZ010000141.1 GCA_021463195.1 Anaerolineae bacterium | reverse complement strand
AATCCCGGCAACCGTTCGATCCAAATTATGCAAAAATTCATCCCGTGACCCCTTGACATTCAAGACGGTATCTTTCGGGTTTTCGGAAACCCGAAAGGTTTGCCCACCAATCAAAGTGGAATTCGCTCTAATTGGCGCGGAGAATGATCTTGGTCAACACGCGCAGCGCGTTGAGCGTGAGCCAACGACTCGGCGCGTTTTGATTTTCCAGCGGCGTCGTCAGCTGCGCGTTCAAAGCGCGTTCCAATGTCCACTGCGCGTGTTCATTTTGTTTCGCCAACAATTCATCCAACAGCGGCGCGACGCGCGCGTCGGCGGCGCAATCATATTCCGCCAGCACGCGCAGCGTAAACAACGCGTCGCGCGGTTGAAATTGCGGAAAGGTGTACGCGGCGCGGTCGCATAATGTTTCATCCGCCAGCACGCGCGCGCTCAACGTTTGCGTCGCGCGCGCGATTTCGACATCGTGGCGAAACGCGCGGCAGCCCCATAACGCGCAGAGGCGCGTCGTCAAGGTTTGCGCGCGCGCGCTCAACGCGCGCGCAACGCGGCGCGTACGCGGGTCTGCCGCGTAATTGAAATAGCCGAATGCGCGCAGCAAGTAACCCGTTTCCAGCTCATTCAATCCCGCGAACTCGTCCGTGTCGGTTAAAAAATTTTGCAGAATAAATTCGCACGTGTTGCGCGCGCGGCGGCTGGCGCGCGGGATGCCCAATTCCGCCAACAGCGCGAAATTCCACAAAGTGGCGGTGTATTGCGGCGACGCCAAATTTTCCGCGTCGTTCCAAAAGCCCCACGCGTCTTGCGCGGCGAAAATTGCTTGGACGGATTCGGAATACAACACGCGCTCGCGCGCGGCGATGACGCCCGGCGCGTCTTCGGGACGATGCGCGATATCAAGTTGATACCACAACAAAATGGACGGGTCGTTTGTTTCCAAGAGCCAGCGGGTGGGATCGTAACGCAGATATTTTTTCCACAGCGCCACACGGGACGAATCGGACATACGCGCCTCAACGAGATTTGGCCGCCGCGCGCGATTTGCGTAGACGCGTGGCGGCGGCGCGCGGCGCCACGGATTGGTCGTACGCGCCGTGCGCGATCAGAAGCGGTTCAAAGAATTGAATCATGCGCGCGAGACGCGTGGCGCATTCGCGCGCGGCGTTTTCGTCCAGTGTTTTATACGGGACCAGTTCATGCACGCGCGTCCAACTTTTGGTCCACTGTTCCGCTTCGAGTTGGCTGCCGAGCGCGTGTTTGATTTCGAAAAGCTGCGCGTCAAAGAGTTGGAGACAGCGCGTGTTGGTGGCGGCATCGGCTTCGCAATGCAAACCGATTTCGAGCGCGCGCAGATTGCCGCCGCGGACCCAGACTTCGTAATGGATGGCGCGGCGCGCGTAAAAAAGTTGGATCAGCGTGTACCGTTTCCACGCGTGAAAATTGCGCCAGCGCGCGGGGAGTTGTTTTTGCGTTTCGCGCGCGACGAGATCGAGAAATTCATTTACTCGCATACGGAAATAGACCGCGCGTTATTTCGCGTTAGAGGATTTGACGGACGCGTCCGCCGTTTCATTTTCGTCGTCGTCTTCCCAACCGATTATCCACACGCACAAACCGGCGAGCGCAATCGTCGCGACGATGAGCGCGGCGAGCTGGGTGGGCAGCAGTCCGACATCTTTGGAAGCCCAAAGCAAAATGAGGACCATGCCGAGAGCGAGCGCGAGCCACGCGGCAAGGCGCGGATGTTTGGAGGCGAATGATTTCAAGGCGTTCATAAGTTTTTTGATTTCTGATTTCTGATTCTGAATTGTGGCGCCGCGCGCCGCGCAAATCATAAATCAGCCATCCCCAATCATAAATTCTAAATGGGTTTTATCACGATTTCGCGCAGTTGTTTGGTGTAGAGCGTGGTCTTGGCGCTCAATAAAGGTTCAATCACACTGCGCCATAATTTATGCAGTTGTTCGACGGTGTTGCTTTCATAGCCGCTAGTTTGCGCGGCGATGGCGGCGAGCTGCGCGGCGCGTTCCGGCACGACGATGGCGACGACTTCGCAAGTTAACGCGTTGGCTTCAGTTTGAATCGCTTCGAGCAATAACGGAAATGCGCGCGTCGCGTCCGCGTCGTTGGCTGCCCACAATTCGCGGACGATGGCGGCGAGATTTTCCGCTTGCCACGCGGCGAGCGCCACTGTCTGATCGCCCGCGCGCACGAACCAATAACCGAATTTGCCGAGCCGTTCCAGCATTTCTGCGCGCCCGATGGCTTCGTTGCGCCCTTCGATGCGCGCCAACAATTCCGCTAACATGCGCGCATCGGCGGGTCGCGCGCGGCGCACCGTCCATTCGGCTGATGCCGTCGCGGGCGCGTTTTCGGTTTCAGTTGGCGCGGACGCGTTTTCGGTTTCAGTTGGCGCGGACGCGTTTTCGGTTTCAGTTGGCGCGGACGCGTTTTCGGTTTCAGTT
>JAJTXZ010000140.1 GCA_021463195.1 Anaerolineae bacterium | reverse complement strand
GACCTTTGGGGTTTCTGGGCAATTTGCTTGGTTTGGCGCACCCGCGTCGAAAACCCCAAAGGTCTTGACACACAACAAGTCCGTTAAAGATGCACTAGGGGCATAGACCCTTGAGTTTCCGAAAACCCAAAGAGTCTGTCCTCTAAATCAAATCGGAAACTGGTTTAATTCTGCCGATTGGCAGGGCTTACAGGAACAGCATGTCGTTTCTGCCTATTTTTAAGCATTTTCACAATAATAAGAAATATTGAAATAACTATAAGAAATATTGATTTATCTATTGACAAACACAATTTATTATTGTATATTGTTTTCAATCAAACAATTATTGTTGTTTGGAATGATTTCTGGAGAGACAATAAATGCTCAAACTCTTTGCGCAATGCCCCGCTTGCAGCGGCCCCCTCATTATTACCGAAATTCAATGTCCCAACTGTCAACTCAAAATGCAGGGCGAATTCAAACCCGGGCTGTTTTCGTCCCTGTCTGATGACCAGTTGACCTTTGTGCGCGCCTTCCTGCGCGTGCGCGGTAATTTGTCCGAGATGGAAAAGGTGTTGGGCGTTTCGTATCCCACCATTCGCAACAAACTGGATGAAATCAACCAAACTCTCGACCGCGCCGACCAAGCGCCTGCCGCCGTCGAAATCAATCCGCGCACCGCGATTCTGAACCAATTAGCGGCAGGTGAGTTGAACGCAACGCAGGCGTTGGAACAACTTCAGGCATTGGGAGGATGAAAATGCCGCAACATGTTCACGACAGAGCCGACCCACATTGGCGGGATGAACAATCCGCTAGCGAACGTTATCAGAAGACGCTGCGCCAAACCGCGCGCGTGACGGAAATCAATCCTCTGTGCGCCGCGGCTCAACCAAATCGCGCGCCCGACGCGCGGCGCCGCACAGTTGGCGAGAAACTCATGGAATGGTTCAAGCATTTGCGGAAAACGTCTCACGATACCGCGCGCGCGTTACCGCGCGGATCGAATTAACATTCGAGCTTTGCCGCGCGCAACTCGAACGGCGCGCGGCGGCGGCGAAATTTACTGGAGGATAGCGCTTATGGAATGGCAATGGAACATGGACGCGTTTGACGCAGTTCATATCTCACTACCGAACGCGGAAATCCAAGTTGTTGGCACGGATGCCTCTCAAGTTTTTCTGGAAAGCGACGAAAACAAGCGATACGCGCGCGGCGAACCGGATATTCAAGGACGCTGGCTAGTGATACATCCCGCGTATGGTTCGGGCGATTGGACGCTCGAGCTGCCCAAGTCCAAAGCATGGACGATTGAAATCGCGGCGGCAAGCGGCGAAGTCGAAATTAACAATGTGCATGCGCGCCTTCAAGTTCAACTGGGCAGCGGCGAAATCAACGTGCGCGATTGTCGCGGCGAATTTCAACTGCGAAGCGGCAGCGGCGATATTGAAATCGAAAATTGCTTGCAGACTGAAACGCCGCCCGCGCCGCCCTTTATGTCACAGGAACCCGCGCCCGCGGACGATTATATTCCGCGGCTGCCGTCGCTGCCGTCGCTGTCGCATATAGGCAAACTCATTCGTCCGGATAAATTTGTTGATTTCCAAAACAATGATGAATGGGAGCAGTACGGGGAGCAGTGGGAAGCGTGGGGCGAACGTTTCGCGGAACAAGCGTCGCGCTGGGCGGAAAAATTTTCGCGTGAATTTGGCGGCAATTTGGATTGGCAAGAAGCGGCGCGCGAACCCGGCTTGTACGTGTGGCTGGGCAGCGGCGACGCGCAATTTGAACGGGTGGACGCAGCGCGTGTAAGCGTCAAACTCGGCAACGGCGATGTGGATCTAGAGGATGGACGCATTGGCGAACTTGTTGTCGAAACAAGTCGCGGCGATACGCAAATCGAAAATATTTTGCCAGTCGCAAATTGGGATATTACGACGCGACATGGCGATATTCAACTGACGCTGCCCGATGACACTAACGCGCGTCTCGATGTCGCAACGCGGCATGGCGATATTGAATCGGATGTGCCGCTCGTCGGCGTTGGGCGTCCGGGCCGCGCGGCGCGTCACGGCGGACGTATGGTTGGCACGCTTGGCGCAGTGAGCGATACCTTGAGCGAGATTCATCTCGAATCGCTGCACGGCGATATTCAGATTGACATGACGGGACACAATAGCCGTTACGCAGGACAGTCCGCGAAAGCGCGCGCTTATTCTTCTGATATGCCCAAGCCGCCGCCTGCGCCGCCCGCGCCCGACGCGCCCGATATTCCGCTGCCCGATGTCCAGACGACAGACGCGAACGCGCCTGAACCAAGCTACAATTCGCAGCTTGCCATTCTGCAAGCGCTACAACGCAGTGAAATCACTGTCGCCGAAGCCGAAGCGCTTTTACATACACTCAAAAACTAAATACCAGAGCTGTCCGATACGGACAGCTCTTTTTTTTATGGCAACGTCAGTCTGCGGGCGAATCGAATTCGCTCGCAACAAATACGCGAAACGTCCCTGCGGACGTTCCTGCGCGATCGCACGCGCGCTTCAAGGGCTTGATGGGATTCCCAAAATTTGGACGCACGCCCTGTTGCAGTTGCCGCTAGGGCTGGCACAAAGTCAGGGAGCAGCCATTGTCATTTCGAATGCAATGAGAAATCTCGTTTGACGCGCAAGGTCGAGATTTCTCGCCTCCGCTC
>JAJTXZ010000014.1 GCA_021463195.1 Anaerolineae bacterium | reverse complement strand
CCTCTATCGGAACGAACGAACTGCAACTACGCATCTTCGAGCATCGCGCTGCCGCGAACGCGCTTTCAGTTTCCTCTATCGGAACGAACGAACTGCAACACGATTTCTTTTTCGCGATGGGCAAAGCGGTTCAGATCTTTCAGTTTCCTCTATCGGAACGAACGAACTGCAACAACTCACTCTGACGCGGATGCGGACGCCGCAGGTGAACTTTCAGTTTCCTCTATCGGAACGAACGAACTGCAACCTATTTCCTCGTGCGTGCGTGGATTCGTCATTTTTTCTTTCAGTTTCCTCTATCGGAACGAACGAACTGCAACTGTCGCGTCCTGACTGGTTTAATATTTACCTGTCGCACTTTCAGTTTCCTCTATCGGAACGAACGAACTGCAACTATGCCAAACGATACGCAAAGAAAGATAAATTGTCCTTTCAGTTTCCTCTATCGGAACGAACGAACTGCAACCAAAACATGTTGACGTGGGTTTCGATTGGGGTTGGGCTTTCAGTTTCCTCTATCGGAACGAACGAACTGCAACGATTGTTATCAGAAAGAATACCGCAGTATTGAGTAACTTTCAGTTTCCTCTATCGGAACGAACGAACTGCAACTATTTGACGCGCTTGGCTCGAAAACGAATTCAACGCGCTTTCAGTTTCCTCTATCGGAACGAACGAACTGCAACGTAATTGCTTCGAGTGTTGGAGATGAAACTGAAACGCTTTCAGTTTCCTCTATCGGAACGAACGAACTGCAACTGTCGCCCGCGCGTTTGCATCCGGCACATACAGAATCTTTCAGTTTCCTCTATCGGAACGAACGAACTGCAACAACTGCCGCGCCCGTCGCGTGTGGTCGCACTCATTCTCCCTTTCAGTTTCCTCTATCGGAACGAACGAACTGCAACCCCACGAACCTTGACGCGTGTTATTTCGTCATTAAACTTTCAGTTTCCTCTATCGGAACGAACGAACTGCAACAAAGAAGCCGAAGCCAATAAAACGCAGCGAACCAAACTTTCAGTTTCCTCTATCGGAACGAACGAACTGCAACTGCACGAGAATTTAATATCCCATGTGTCGTTGGTGTGCTTTCAGTTTCCTCTATCGGAACGAACGAACTGCAACGTAGTAACGCCCGAAGCAGACTCCATTATTAACGCACTTTCAGTTTCCTCTATCGGAACGAACGAACTGCAACACTGTGCCGGTTACATTCACTGTGCCAGTGATATGACACTTTCAGTTTCCTCTATCGGAACGAACGAACTGCAACCTGTTGACCTTTTTACGTCTACACCTGTGCCTACTGCTTTCAGTTTCCTCTATCGGAACGAACGAACTGCAACCAAATTTGATTCCGAAACAATCTTATCCCATATTTCTTTCAGTTTCCTCTATCGGAACGAACGAACTGCAACACCGTTGAACAGAAACTGGACTTTCTTTCTTATAACCTTTCAGTTTCCTCTATCGGAACGAACGAACTGCAACTTTCATTTTTTGACCATGAGACTGGAGAAACAACAACTTTCAGTTTCCTCTATCGGAACGAACGAACTGCAACGCAACCATTTTCGAGAAACTCTATCGAATTTCGCAACTTTCAGTTTCCTCTATCGGAACGAACGAACTGCAACGCTGGGGATATTGTTGTTGTTAGGGACGCACGTTTTGCTTTCAGTTTCCTCTATCGGAACGAACGAACTGCAACTTTTCTCAAAAAAATCAACGTGCGTCAAGCGCTTTTCTTTCAGTTTCCTCTATCGGAACGAACGAACTGCAACCAAGCAACGCCGCCCCCCAAACGACATTCCGATATATCTTTCAGTTTCCTCTATCGGAACGAACGAACTGCAACGTTCGTCCCATTCGTGGCGACGAAACATATTGACGTCTTTCAGTTTCCTCTATCGGAACGAACGAACTGCAACCGAAATCGCAAACGCCGGTTTGACCAACGCGTCGAACGCTTTCAGTTTCCTCTATCGGAACGAACGAACTGCAACCGTTTCACCTCAAACCAAAACCGATTGATTTGTTCCTCTTTCAGTTTCCTCTATCGGAACGAACGAACTGCAACGAACGGCGCAAAAGACGCTCGCGCGGATGAAGCCGCACTTTCAGTTTCCTCTATCGGAACGAACGAACTGCAACTAAATCAAAGCCCCACTCTGCTGTTTCAAGCACCTTTCTTTCAGTTTCCTCTATCGGAACGAACGAACTGCAACGTTTTATTCATTTTGCCCCACTGGTAAATCGGTGGTCTTTCAGTTTCCTCTATCGGAACGAACGAACTGCAACGTATCAATCGAGAAATCTACCGCGCCCGGCGCGAGGCTTTCAGTTTCCTCTATCGGAACGAACGAACTGCAACTCCCGACCAATCCGAAGAATGCGCGTTCGCCGCATCGGCTTTCAGTTTCCTCTATCGGAACGAACGAACTGCAACACTCTCCGGTTACCCTTAGCGCGTAACCATTTTGCTCTTTCAGTTTCCTCTATCGGAACGAACGAACTGCAACTATTCGCCTGCGTTGTCTCGCCTTGAACACGTCTTCGGCTTTCAGTTTCCTCTATCGGAACGAACGAACTGCAACTTCGCCTACGCTGTCTCGTCTTGAGCATGTTTTTGGCTTTCAGTTTCCTCTATCGGAACGAACGAACTGCAACCGATTGATAACCGCTTGCAGCACGCGCCGAGAACAACTTTCAGTTTCCTCTATCGGAACGAACGAACTGCAACCCTTGACAAAATATCGCGCCGATGTTACAATGTAGTCACTTTCAGTTTCCTCTATCGGAACGAACGAACTGCAACCGCTCTATAGTAATTTGACGCATACGCTTGTCAGGTCTTTCAGTTTCCTCTATCGGAACGAACGAACTGCAACAATGAGTAAAGAATCTAAAATCGCTATTGCGTGCTTCTTTCAGTTTCCTCTATCGGAACGAACGAACTGCAACGCGACTTTTCCGTCAAAGCTACCAGAATTTTGTATCACTTTCAGTTTCCTCTATCGGAACGAACGAACTGCAACAGTCATGCGTCCAGAATTGGCGAGCCCGTTCGACGTACTTTCAGTTTCCTCTATCGGAACGAACGAACTGCAACCGGAGCCATGTCCAACGCGCTTGGCGGCGCATCGCAAACTTTCAGTTTCCTCTATCGGAACGAACGAACTGCAACGACGCCCATCACACCTTGCAGCCAACCGAACACAAACTTTCAGTTTCCTCTATCGGAACGAACGAACTGCAACGTTTCGCCTGCGCTTCCGCGAGGTCTAGTTTCATCGCTTTCAGTTTCCTCTATCGGAACGAACGAACTGCAACCCGTTGGCGCAATCGTCAAATTCCCGCCGCTTGCGTCTTTCAGTTTCCTCTATCGGAACGAACGAACTGCAACCCGTCCCTGTGAAATTTGTTGACTTGACGCCGCAAGCTTTCAGTTTCCTCTATCGGAACGAACGAACTGCAACCAAGCACGAAATCAAATTCGCCGTCTCCCTGCCGCTCACTTTCAGTTTCCTCTATCGGAACGAACGAACTGCAACCTCGCATGCCGAGGCCATGCTCATTACTGACGTGTTGAACTTTCAGTTTCCTCTATCGGAACGAACGAACTGCAACAATGAAACAAAGCGCAACGACAAGCGCAAGCCAAAACCTTTCAGTTTCCTCTATCGGAACGAACGAACTGCAACCGAGTAACGCGCGATGGTTTTTGACCTGCCTTTGCTCTTTCAGTTTCCTCTATCGGAACGAACGAACTGCAACCGTTGAGCGCAGTGCAAGCGTTCATTGACACGCACACTTTCAGTTTCCTCTATCGGAACGAACGAACTGCAACGGCTACATGACCAATGCGACGCAAATTGTGCCAGTCTTTCAGTTTCCTCTATCGGAACGAACGAACTGCAACTTAACACCAAATCGCCGCTTTTCCCCGCGCGCACGTGCTTTCAGTTTCCTCTATCGGAACGAACGAACTGCAACACGCTCGGCGCGGCGACGGACTTTTTGACGGGCGAACTTTCAGTTTCCTCTATCGGAACGAACGAACTGCAACGCGTGATGTTGTGTTTTGGCGTACGCGCCCATCCCACCTTTCAGTTTCCTCTATCGGAACGAACGAACTGCAACGTAAGCAGATGAAATGCCCCGGTTCGATTTCCCACTTCTTTCAGTTTCCTCTATCGGAACGAACGAACTGCAACGGGCGATTCAGGCATTGAACCGCGAATTGCGCTTGCTCTTTCAGTTTCCTCTATCGGAACGAACGAACTGCAACCCGCGTTTCTCGACTTGTTGATTGCGTTCATCGTCGGCTTTCAGTTTCCTCTATCGGAACGAACGAACTGCAACAGTTGCCAGCGCCGTGCCAATTCATCGTGAATTCGAGCTTTCAGTTTCCTCTATCGGAACGAACGAACTGCAACGATTCGCTCGCGAGTTTTGCTATATCCCGCAATTTCCCTTTCAGTTTCCTCTATCGGAACGAACGAACTGCAACAACATCCGCGCTGCAGTCCGCTCGGCGCTACCGAATGCCTTTCAGTTTCCTCTATCGGAACGAACGAACTGCAACAAACGCAGTGGGGCGAAAAGCGTAAAGTCATGTCGGTCTTTCAGTTTCCTCTATCGGAACGAACGAACTGCAACCGCCAATTTGCTCGCCGCCTCCAACATGCGCGCTGCGTCTTTCAGTTTCCTCTATCGGAACGAACGAACTGCAACGCGGTCACTGTACGCGGCGTATACGGCTTGGCGCGAGCGCTTTCAGTTTCCTCTATCGGAACGAACGAACTGCAACTTGTGCCGCGCACAAAGTACTCGACCTCGACATCGCCTTTCAGTTTCCTCTATCGGAACGAACGAACTGCAACTTCGCACTTCTTTGCCAATGTAGCCGTAAATCGTGTAGCTTTCAGTTTCCTCTATCGGAACGAACGAACTGCAACTAGGCGATTCGTGACCGATAGCCGCTCTCCTCCGCACTTTCAGTTTCCTCTATCGGAACGAACGAACTGCAACAAACGCTGCTTGATTTGCCGCGTCGAACGCAAGTTCACTTTCAGTTTCCTCTATCGGAACGAACGAACTGCAACTTGTTCCTGTTTTTACTTTTCCTCGTTTTGTTTTCGCCTTTCAGTTTCCTCTATCGGAACGAACGAACTGCAACATGATTGTTGTAGGAAAGAACACTGCAGTATTGGGCAACTTTCAGTTTCCTCTATCGGAACGAACGAACTGCAACTTTTCAACGCGCTATGATTGAAATTCGCATCCCGTTTCTTTCAGTTTCCTCTATCGGAACGAACGAACTGCAACCGCTCCGTTTCCTCGCCGAGCGCCAGCCGCCAAGACTGCTTTCAGTTTCCTCTATCGGAACGAACGAACTGCAACCAGCGCACGGGTGAAATTTGATTTTGTAATGCCGGGCTTTCAGTTTCCTCTATCGGAACGAACGAACTGCAACCCGAATTTGATTCAACAACCGCAAGACCCGTTCGCGCTTTCAGTTTCCTCTATCGGAACGAACGAACTGCAACTGACCCCCCGCCCAATTCCGTGCCCATGTCACCGTGCTTTCAGTTTCCTCTATCGGAACGAACGAACTGCAACCTCGCTCGCCTGCCAAATAAAGTCGCGCGCCGCCGCGCTTTCAGTTTCCTCTATCGGAACGAACGAACTGCAACGATGCAGATTATTGAAAACGCGCAAGAATGCGCGCACTTTCAGTTTCCTCTATCGGAACGAACGAACTGCAACGCGAGGTCAATGGGTTTGGTCTCAACGAATACTATCAACTTTCAGTTTCCTCTATCGGAACGAACGAACTGCAACTGACGCTGCTGCTTGCGGCGCTCGTCGGTGCGCTCACGCTTTCAGTTTCCTCTATCGGAACGAACGAACTGCAACATGATTCCCGCGCCCTTGCCATTCTTCGCCTTTTTCACTTTCAGTTTCCTCTATCGGAACGAACGAACTGCAACGGAAACATCCGCTGCAATTCCACCGCGAGTTCAATCTTTCAGTTTCCTCTATCGGAACGAACGAACTGCAACCGCTAGAATCTAACGCGATTAAAAGCGCACCGCTTCTTTCAGTTTCCTCTATCGGAACGAACGAACTGCAACTTTCACCGCCGAAATGGGTTGCCCATGAGTGCGTAAAGCTTTCAGTTTCCTCTATCGGAACGAACGAACTGCAACTTTCATTGATTTAAAACGTGAGATTAGTGAAGCAGAGCTTTCAGTTTCCTCTATCGGAACGAACGAACTGCAACTCAACCGTGCCCTCGTTATTTTCCATAAGAGCGCCCATCTTTCAGTTTCCTCTATCGGAACGAACGAACTGCAACCGAGCGCGCGGAACGATTCACCGCCCGCCGGTTCGTCGCTTTCAGTTTCCTCTATCGGAACGAACGAACTGCAACGATTGAACGACAAATACAACGCGTTCACCAAAGACTTCTTTCAGTTTCCTCTATCGGAACGAACGAACTGCAACTTTACCCGGCGCAATGGAAACTCGCCGATGCGGCGCTTTCAGTTTCCTCTATCGGAACGAACGAACTGCAACTTGCAAAAATGATAGTGTCGCATAACTCCCGACAACTTTCAGTTTCCTCTATCGGAACGAACGAACTGCAACGACGACGCAAACTATATCCTCTTCGTATTAGAAGAAGCTTTCAGTTTCCTCTATCGGAACGAACGAACTGCAACACCCGTCTTTTATGAAACGCATAAGAGAATTTTTCCCGACTTTCAGTTTCCTCTATCGGAACGAACGAACTGCAACACGAGGAGAGCGCGTAAGAGGGAATGTATCGCTTACTTTCAGTTTCCTCTATCGGAACGAACGAACTGCAACTCGGCGGTCGAACGTGCATTTTGGGTGACATATTGGCTTTCAGTTTCCTCTATCGGAACGAACGAACTGCAACAAATCACCATGGTCGAAGCCCCGTGGTCGAATCGTCGCCTTTCAGTTTCCTCTATCGGAACGAACGAACTGCAACGCGGTTTAGTTTGCTAAACCGCAGTATGGATTGACCTCTTTCAGTTTCCTCTATCGGAACGAACGAACTGCAACTTCCAAATTGAATTGCACTAACCGCCGCGCCCCTAGCTTTCAGTTTCCTCTATCGGAACGAACGAACTGCAACAAGCATTACGAACCTTGAAGCAGTGGGCTTCGGAACACTTTCAGTTTCCTCTATCGGAACGAACGAACTGCAACACAAAATTTTGCGCCGATGCTATAATTCAGTCATGGCTTTCAGTTTCCTCTATCGGAACGAACGAACTGCAACCTGGCGATCCATCACAGCCCATGACGATTCTACTTGACTTTCAGTTTCCTCTATCGGAACGAACGAACTGCAACATGGAAAAACTCACGCGCAATGTCTGGATTATGCCAGCCTTTCAGTTTCCTCTATCGGAACGAACGAACTGCAACGCACTACTTTACCCTTTTGCTTGCCACTCAAGACCACTTTCAGTTTCCTCTATCGGAACGAACGAACTGCAACCTTGTGGTATCCTCACCCTCATCCCTTTCGGGATGTCTTTCAGTTTCCTCTATCGGAACGAACGAACTGCAACAACGAAATGTAGCGCGCCGCGTAATCCACTTTTACGCTTTCAGTTTCCTCTATCGGAACGAACGAACTGCAACGTGGTGGTGAAGAGCAGTGATGACTCGGTGACGTACAGCGCTTTCAGTTTCCTCTATCGGAACGAACGAACTGCAACCTTGAATGTGCGTGGCGGTGACGACGGTTATTTGCGCTTTCAGTTTCCTCTATCGGAACGAACGAACTGCAACGTCGCGCGCGTGGTGCTATACTACTTGCAACCCGAAACACTTTCAGTTTCCTCTATCGGAACGAACGAACTGCAACACATGAGCGTGGGCGTGGAATCGAACAAGCCCGCTGGCTTTCAGTTTCCTCTATCGGAACGAACGAACTGCAACAATATGTTGATTAGCGAAGTGCGCCGCAAGATTGACACTTTCAGTTTCCTCTATCGGAACGAACGAACTGCAACCTGGCGCTGGCGAGTGTTCGCAGTGTGGCGTCGAACAGCTTTCAGTTTCCTCTATCGGAACGAACGAACTGCAACACCCCAAAATCAAACACACTCGCCGAGATCAGACGCCTTTCAGTTTCCTCTATCGGAACGAACGAACTGCAACTTGGTGGCGTATCGTGTGATGCAGCCGATGACGATGAACTTTCAGTTTCCTCTATCGGAACGAACGAACTGCAACCACCGTCACCGCGCGTTTCTCCTCAACCAGCGCGTCCTTTCAGTTTCCTCTATCGGAACGAACGAACTGCAACCAACGAAATGTAGCGCGCCGCGTAATCCACTTTTACGCTTTCAGTTTCCTCTATCGGAACGAACGAACTGCAACGTACAATGCTGGCAATGCCCATTTGCCAGCATTGTACTCTTTCAGTTTCCTCTATCGGAACGAACGAACTGCAACGACATCGCGCAGACGTTGCCCGATGTGTCCTTTTTCTTTCAGTTTCCTCTATCGGAACGAACGAACTGCAACCATGTCTCTGCTTCTGCGCGTTTTTTTGCGCGGTTAGCTTTCAGTTTCCTCTATCGGAACGAACGAACTGCAACTTGGCAAGCGTATACGCTTGACTTATCGGGATATGTCTTTCAGTTTCCTCTATCGGAACGAACGAACTGCAACAACCTTGACACAGTGCGAATCATCAACGCCCTGTCGTCTTTCAGTTTCCTCTATCGGAACGAACGAACTGCAACTGGTGTACCCAAAAAACGATACACTTGGCAACGCGCCTTTCAGTTTCCTCTATCGGAACGAACGAACTGCAACGCGCGGTTTCGACTGTAAATACTGACTTTGCTACTGCTTTCAGTTTCCTCTATCGGAACGAACGAACTGCAACTTCGAGGAGGTGGGTGGCGAACCAGTGGCGGAATTTGTGCTTTCAGTTTCCTCTATCGGAACGAACGAACTGCAACAAATCCGTGCGGGCGCTGTGCGAGCGCCTGTTTGTGTCTTTCAGTTTCCTCTATCGGAACGAACGAACTGCAACCGAATGACAGCGTAGTTGCCACAATCGAAACAACAGCGACTTTCAGTTTCCTCTATCGGAACGAACGAACTGCAACTGCGACAACGACGGGGCAGACATGCTTATTGTCGTCTTTCAGTTTCCTCTATCGGAACGAACGAACTGCAACGAGGTTCATGGGAATTCTTTGGTGATTAGGAGATTCTTTCAGTTTCCTCTATCGGAACGAACGAACTGCAACTAATCGCTTTCACCTTTGCGTCGAATATAGATTTGCTCTTTCAGTTTCCTCTATCGGAACGAACGAACTGCAACTGTTCTATTCCCCGCGCTTGTCCGCAGACAAGCCATCTTTCAGTTTCCTCTATCGGAACGAACGAACTGCAACAGCCGCTCGCGCCCGCGTCCGCTTTGTCCGCGCCAACTTTCAGTTTCCTCTATCGGAACGAACGAACTGCAACTGCGGTTTATCTTAATGAACCGCCGACAAGCGACATCTTTCAGTTTCCTCTATCGGAACGAACGAACTGCAACCATGATACAATTAAGATATGCCAAAACCGCGTTAACTTTCAGTTTCCTCTATCGGAACGAACGAACTGCAACTTGGTCGCGGAATCCGCTACGATGAAAGAATCACCATCTTTCAGTTTCCTCTATCGGAACGAACGAACTGCAACACCAAATCAGGAAAATCGCGCATTGACGCGCATGATGACTTTCAGTTTCCTCTATCGGAACGAACGAACTGCAACGCCCCCGCGCGCTGCGCGGCAGGCGACTCGGATTTGACTTTCAGTTTCCTCTATCGGAACGAACGAACTGCAACGCCAAGAAGCATGTAACGTTGAAAGCGGTCAAACCAAACTTTCAGTTTCCTCTATCGGAACGAACGAACTGCAACCCAATTCGCTGCTCGTGATATTGAAAGCGCGCCAACTCTTTCAGTTTCCTCTATCGGAACGAACGAACTGCAACGCTTGCCCAAGCGCAAGCGATCACCTACGCGCAGAACTTTCAGTTTCCTCTATCGGAACGAACGAACTGCAACGAGTTCCGCGCCGTGCGCGAGCGCAGACTCGGCGAGCGCTTTCAGTTTCCTCTATCGGAACGAACGAACTGCAACGAAACGTGAGCGCGACGCGGTTACATAAGGCGCGCGTCTTTCAGTTTCCTCTATCGGAACGAACGAACTGCAACCCCGCCACCTCGTACCTGCCGCGCGTTCCGCTTAGGTCTTTCAGTTTCCTCTATCGGAACGAACGAACTGCAACACAACGGGCGCACGACCCCGATTGTCACTTCGCCGCCTTTCAGTTTCCTCTATCGGAACGAACGAACTGCAACAATACAGTATAGCAACTATCTCGATTTTTGTCAAGTCTTTCAGTTTCCTCTATCGGAACGAACGAACTGCAACTCGCTTGCGCGTTTCGACGCTAAATAGAACGCGCAACTTTCAGTTTCCTCTATCGGAACGAACGAACTGCAACATCTTTTCAAGTCGTGTGATTTGGCGCGGCTTTTACTTTCAGTTTCCTCTATCGGAACGAACGAACTGCAACCGAGAAAGAATTCCACGAGCGCATCCCACGCCTGCGCTTTCAGTTTCCTCTATCGGAACGAACGAACTGCAACTCTCTGGCGTGCCGTGGCGCGTTCCCCCACCGACGCGCTTTCAGTTTCCTCTATCGGAACGAACGAACTGCAACCCGTTTCGTCATGACAGCACCGATGATGTACACCTCCTTTCAGTTTCCTCTATCGGAACGAACGAACTGCAACGCATGCCGAGTCCATGCTCATTACTGACGCGTTGAACTTTCAGTTTCCTCTATCGGAACGAACGAACTGCAACGCTGCAACACGCAGACCCGCAGCGCAATTTTTTTCAACTTTCAGTTTCCTCTATCGGAACGAACGAACTGCAACCCCGAATTTTGGAATGAATTCAGCACAACGATGCGCTTTCAGTTTCCTCTATCGGAACGAACGAACTGCAACCCCATCACACCCGACCAGCGCGCCGCAATCAAGCACGCTTTCAGTTTCCTCTATCGGAACGAACGAACTGCAACGCAAAGTCGCGCAAAGTCGCGCAAAGTCGCGATGAAACTTTCAGTTTCCTCTATCGGAACGAACGAACTGCAACCAGGGAAACTGCGCGCGCGCTCGCCGATTACCGTGCCTTTCAGTTTCCTCTATCGGAACGAACGAACTGCAACGCAAAAGTTTCGGGGATGGCTGCGAGCGCGGACCGGCTTTCAGTTTCCTCTATCGGAACGAACGAACTGCAACGCGCGGACGATGGCGCGGGCTGGCGGGCATATTTGGATCTTTCAGTTTCCTCTATCGGAACGAACGAACTGCAACCTGTCGCAACTGCCGAAAGATTTTGACACAAAATCGCTTTCAGTTTCCTCTATCGGAACGAACGAACTGCAACTATGCTCGCCGACAAAAAGCGCGACACGCAAAAGCAACCTTTCAGTTTCCTCTATCGGAACGAACGAACTGCAACGTCAAGCAGGATGAGCAAGCCATTTTGAAACAAATCTTTCAGTTTCCTCTATCGGAACGAACGAACTGCAACACGTCCGCCGCGCGCTCGTGCGCGTGACGTTCGCGCCTTTCAGTTTCCTCTATCGGAACGAACGAACTGCAACAACGCTTCGGTGTCCGTCGCCGGGTATTGCTGATACCTTTCAGTTTCCTCTATCGGAACGAACGAACTGCAACACGTTGACGAAAAAACATTCTGCGCGTTCTGAAAACGCTTTCAGTTTCCTCTATCGGAACGAACGAACTGCAACAAATTATGTAGCAGGTGCGCCGATGCCCGCGCGCGTCTTTCAGTTTCCTCTATCGGAACGAACGAACTGCAACTTGACCGCGCCAACCGGCGCGCATGTGTCCGCGTCGTCTTTCAGTTTCCTCTATCGGAACGAACGAACTGCAACGAAGATGTAATTTGGATGCTAGAGAATTTCATCAAAGCCTTTCAGTTTCCTCTATCGGAACGAACGAACTGCAACTGTAATTGCAATAATCGCCGTTTGCGAATTTTTGACTTTCAGTTTCCTCTATCGGAACGAACGAACTGCAACCCGAAGCGCGTATCGAATTTGACTTTCGCGAGCGCGCTTTCAGTTTCCTCTATCGGAACGAACGAACTGCAACTCGGCGCGCGCGCGCCGCGCGGTCTATTGCTCTTGCACTTTCAGTTTCCTCTATCGGAACGAACGAACTGCAACATTTATCAGTACGTCCAGATTTATGACGCGACGCGGCCTTTCAGTTTCCTCTATCGGAACGAACGAACTGCAACGTGAAATAGAGGAAACCGCCTTAGAGAACCGAAACGCTTTCAGTTTCCTCTATCGGAACGAACGAACTGCAACGCAATGGACGCCGCCGCGTGTTTACTCCAAACCAGACTTTCAGTTTCCTCTATCGGAACGAACGAACTGCAACATACGTTGACGAAAAAACATTCTGCGCGTTCTGAAAACGCTTTCAGTTTCCTCTATCGGAACGAACGAACTGCAACAAGATGTAATTTGGATGCTAGAGAATTTCATCAAAGCCTTTCAGTTTCCTCTATCGGAACGAACGAACTGCAACGCTGCTCGACCTTGAGCAAAAATTCTTGCGTCGTGAAACTTTCAGTTTCCTCTATCGGAACGAACGAACTGCAACACCATGATTTTTGCGAGTTCGTACATTCGCTGTATCGCCTTTCAGTTTCCTCTATCGGAACGAACGAACTGCAACCACCTGCGACCATTCCAGACGAATTACCTCGCCGTCTTTCAGTTTCCTCTATCGGAACGAACGAACTGCAACGCATTTCGAGTACGAACAGCGCGACGTGGGCGGCGAACCTTTCAGTTTCCTCTATCGGAACGAACGAACTGCAACTTCGCAAGACGTCGCGCGTCTTGAAACCGATTTGCCTTTCAGTTTCCTCTATCGGAACGAACGAACTGCAACTCGAGCGCCCGCGCGGTTTCGGCTGCGTGCGATTGATCTTTCAGTTTCCTCTATCGGAACGAACGAACTGCAACGCGTAAAGGTGAGTGTAAAGGAATAGCCGAAACGCGCTTTCAGTTTCCTCTATCGGAACGAACGAACTGCAACCAGTATTCGTTTCGTTCGGGCGCAACGCGCGTATTGTCTTTCAGTTTCCTCTATCGGAACGAACGAACTGCAACTACGTTGACGAAAAAACATTCTGCGCGTTCTGAAAACGCTTTCAGTTTCCTCTATCGGAACGAACGAACTGCAACCGTTTTGACCGCACTGTTCATTTTTCCCACCTTTCGCTTTCAGTTTCCTCTATCGGAACGAACGAACTGCAACTTTGCGCGCATCGCGCAAACGCCGCGCGTGATTGAATCTTTCAGTTTCCTCTATCGGAACGAACGAACTGCAACCAACAGTTCGCGGCGCATGTCCTTTGCGCGAGCGCGTCTTTCAGTTTCCTCTATCGGAACGAACGAACTGCAACGGCTCACCCGGTCAAGCGACGCATGAAATTCAATCTCTTTCAGTTTCCTCTATCGGAACGAACGAACTGCAACTGCCGTGCGCTTGCATCGGGCGCGGCGCGCATTCGCTGCTTTCAGTTTCCTCTATCGGAACGAACGAACTGCAACCGGACAATCTGCTGCGAACGCGAGCAAGCCAAAGCATTCTTTCAGTTTCCTCTATCGGAACGAACGAACTGCAACACGGCAACGCCAACGTCAACGCAAACGATTTCACCCACTTTCAGTTTCCTCTATCGGAACGAACGAACTGCAACATTGAAGCGTGCCGATTTCTGGTCGAGAATGTTTTGACTTTCAGTTTCCTCTATCGGAACGAACGAACTGCAACTACAACCGAGCAAAAACGCCAAAACCAAACTGCAACTTTCAGTTTCCTCTATCGGAACGAACGAACTGCAACAACCGGACCCGAACGAATATGTGTCCGCCGGAGGCGCCTTTCAGTTTCCTCTATCGGAACGAACGAACTGCAACTGCCGCAAGACCACCGCCCACCGCCGCGAACAATAAACCTTTCAGTTTCCTCTATCGGAACGAACGAACTGCAACTCACGCATCGTATTCGGTAGCAAAGTTAGTATATCACTTTCAGTTTCCTCTATCGGAACGAACGAACTGCAACGCAAACTCCGAAACAGGCATCGGCAATGAAACGTTCGGCTTTCAGTTTCCTCTATCGGAACGAACGAACTGCAACAATAAAAACTTTTTTGACAAGCAGTTTGCGAAACCACACTTTCAGTTTCCTCTATCGGAACGAACGAACTGCAACGCATCGCGCTTCACCAAAAATGCCCAAAATGACGCAATTCTGAATCATTTCGCGCCATTTTTGCGGTTATATTCATCTTATTCATGTTATTCCTCCCCACTCTCGCGCACACTCACTCGCAACTCTATTTTTGCTCCAAATCGCCCCTCATTTGCGAAAATCCCGGCTCCCTGACCGCCAACCCCTGACTCCTGACCCCTGCCCCCACTACCGCACCATTGCGCCAGCGCACTGCTGCACTACACCACATCATTACAAAATCGCCGAAACTCGCACGTCACACATTTCGCCACGTTCCGCGCCGGCGGCGGCATTCGCTCCTGCTCCAAAATCTCCCGCATCTCCCGAAACGCCTTTTCCGCCCGCAACCGCATCCGCATATCAATCTCCACCTCCTCCGCCCGTTTCAGCGGAATCTCATACAAAAAACCGCGCGTCACCTTTACCCCGCGCATCTCTTCCAGCATCATCCCATACACCGTCACCTGCATCTGAAAATGAATCCCCGCGATTTTCGACATCTTGTAATCTACCGGAATCACCTCGCCCGTCTCCGCCACCGTAACTACCATATCAATTTCCCCGCGCACCCCCAATCGTTTCGAACGGACTGGCACATCAAATTCGCGCGCCCCTTCTTTAATTCCATACGCGCGCAGCGAACGCCGTTCCTCGCGTCCCACCTCGCTTTGTCCCGCGCGCGCGCCTTCCTCCATCTTGAATGTCACCGGACGAATTTTCGGCAAACACACCTGATAAAAATACACGCGCGGACAATACACAAATTGTTTCAAATCCGTCACCCGCACCGGATAATCCATGTCATCATCCAACATCCTCTTTCACCTCTTTCGCTGCTTCTATCACCAAACACTGCCGCGCCGCCCAATCCCTTTCACAAATCGGAAACAACTGCACATTCCCCGCGTGCTTGCCCAACACTCGTTTGATGCGTAACATCAATTCTTCCTGATGCGTCACCGCCAAATTTCCCAAGAACGCCGAATATTGAATGCGGTCCATCCCATAATCCAAACACGCATCCGCCACCTTGCCCCGTTTCCCATCATCAGGAATATCGTACACCAACACGCACTGCATAAATCACCCACTCACTCAATCATCCAATCACCTAATCATCCAATCTCTCGTCTCCAATTTCCAATCTCTCTCCCTCACCACCCCATCACAAACGGCGCGTACTCTTCCCGTTCCCCGCGCAAAAACGTCGCCACATGCCGCGCCTGCATCTGCGCAATCAATCGCAGCGGAAAACTTTTCTTTGCAGCAGTGTCCCCTACTGCATATGATTCCGTCGCTTCCATCCGTTCAAAAAATTTCTCCGCCAGCATCTTGCGCGTCCCCTCCGTCAAATACCCGCGCTCGTCCTGTTCAAACTTTACCCCCTTGTTCGCCAAACCAAAAATCGTTCGGTCCACAATCGGCGCGCGAAATTCCTCAATCGCATCAAACGTCAAACTCGGTTTCCCCGGACGATCCACATGCGCGAACCCCGCATACGGATCCAAACCCGCCAACACCAGCGCGCGTTCAATCTGCCCGTACAAAATCCCATAACAATAATTCAACGCCGCATTGATCGGGTCACGCGCGCCGCGTCCCTCGCGCCCCTGCCATTCCAATTCTTGCGGCAGCGCGCGTTTCAACGCCTCCCAATACGTCTGCGCCGCGCGCCCCTCCATCCCCAACAACTCAAAACGCCAATCATCAATCGTCGCCCGTTCCCCCGACAACACCTCTGGCAGCGTTTTCAGCGTCTCTAAATCATTCACCGTTTCCAAAATTTTTTCCGCCGCCGCGCGCAAAATTTCAAAAATCTCCGGCGCGCTCTCCTTGCGATATTTCGACATATACTTCAAAAAGTTCGCCTGATTCGACAATTTCCCCTGCGCGAACGCAATCGGCAAAAACAGCCCGCGCAATGTATGAAACGCCGCCAACTGCGCGCGCCGCGTCAACACCGTTCCCGTCAAGCCCGAACTGTACATGCTCGCATACGCGTTCCCCGAACCACTCACAAAATGAATCGGAATCCCCCGCTCCGCGCACTCCCGCACCGCGTCCGAACTAATCGCGACTCCCCTACTCGCAATCAGCACCGTCTCCAAATGCAGCAGCGGCGCCTGAATCAATTTCTCATCCCCCTTGCTCACAATCAAACGCTCGCTGTGCTTGCTCACAAACGCCCCGAACTCTTCCACGATTAAATTTTGTATGATAGGCATGTTACACCTCGCTGATAGCAGATGGCTGATAGCAGATAACGAATCGCAAATCGCAATCACCCAATCACCCAATCACCCAATCACCAATCACCTCTTCATCCTTGATTCGCATCACCCCATTCCCCTTTACCGCCGCCTTCCCCACCTGCGCCAATTCCCCCCACAACAGCCACGGCAAAAGTTCGCGCCACACCCCAACGGCAGCTTCATATCGTCCAAATCCTACAATCCCACTCAACGGCGACGACTGCCCGCGGCGCGTCGAACCACTCCATACCTCCACCCAACGCGTGTGCGATTCCACCAACCTGACTTGCTCCGCCACACGCTGCAGCGCCATTGCCGCTTCGCCACCGCGTCTCGAACCATCGCCAAACTGCCCATTCAAATCGTCCAACCGCTTGAGCAAGCGCGCAAACAGCACAGCGAATTCAGGCGCCTGCGCTAACCTGTCCGCTTCGATCAACCGCGTCGGCGTCAGAAAATCAATCTCCAGTCTCCAATCTCCAGTCTCCCGATTCCGCATTCTGCATTCCGCATTCCGCATCACCATTTCATGATTCACCCCCACCGTCGGCGCCCGCACCAAATTTCCTGAATCACCAAATAAAATCTCACTCTCCCCCGTCAGCGGATTCAACGCCCACACCCGTTTCAATTCAAATTTCCCGCGCCCCGGGCCAATCCCCGCGCGCCCCATCTCCGGCGCCGCCAGAATAAAGTACGGCAAAAATTTCCGCGCGCTGCCAAACAACGTAATCCCAAACTCGAACGCGTCCCCGCGATTCAAACACTCTGCGCCATCATTCGGCAAAGGCGGCACCAGCGCATAGCCGCGTCGTTCTTCGCCCGGCTTTTCATTCGCCGCCAGCAGCCAATGGACGGGGCAAAGACCCCAAAGGTTTTCACCGCGTTCGTCTTGTCCTGCCGCGCGCGCCAAAGAACCTTTGGGGTCTTGATGCGGATGCGCGCAATACGAACGCAGCATCACCTGTCCCAACGCCCCGCGCAAATTACTTCCCGCGCGAAAAATATCCGCCTCCAATCGCAAAGGCGTCGTCGCCTCGCACACAAAACGCAGATGGGTGGTAGCAAGTGAAAACATTTTTGTTGTCGCAAGACCTGACGGGTTTTTGCGCCGCGATGCCCAATGTAACCGGCAGCGTTCGAAAACCCGTCAGGTCTCTATTCCACGCGTTCGTACAAACTGAATGATTTGCTCGAACGCGTCATCCGAAAATTCGCCAACACAATTTGCCGCAGCACGCGGTCTTGCTTGCGCAGCGGACTCGCGTCATAGATATTCACCCGTTCAAAATCCAAACCCGCCGCGCTGTCATCCAACACCTGCAGCGTCCCATTTAACGAAAACTCTTGCTGCTCTTGCGTCGCCTCCACAAAATCGGACGGCAGCGACTCTTCCCAACGCCCCGGCGGCAGCCATTGCACAAAGCCGCCGCGCTTGCCCAAATAATTCACATTCAACAGCAGTTCGATGAGCCATTCACTCGCGCGTTCATCTTCCGTTTGAAACCCAATGCCCAGCGCGCCCACCCACTGCGCGTATTCGCGGTACCCAATCGTTTTTTGAAAGGGTCCCGCATCCGTCCCTTCGAGCGCCGCTTGCTTGCCGCGCGGGCGCAGCACTTTTTGAAACAGATTCGTCACCACCACGCGCGCGCTCGGACGCAGCGCGATTTGCAGCGCACAAATCTTTTCCCACAAACGTTCCGCCTCGTCCGCGCCTCGCGCGCGAAACGCCGCATCCAGCAGCGCCATCTTGACTGCGAACGGCGTCGGCACCAACAGCGTTTTTCCGCCCGACGATGTGGCAGAGCTCATTTTCAGCGAAAACAAACTCGCCGCTTCAAATTCGGTTATCAACCACATAGCGCACCCCTTACGCGTGGAACGCCAACGTCAACGGCGTCGCGCTTGAAATCAACGCCGCCATCTTTTCTGCCAACTCACCCGCCGAATCAAATGGAATCACCTCGATAGCGTTCGGACGCAGTGAATTCAACGCGCTCGCAATTTGTTGAATCTCGCCCACAAACTCCGGCTTGAGTGGCGAAATGCACGGCGCAGGCGCCACCGCGCGACTCACCGTAATCACCCCGCGCACATCCACCACATGGGGATTCTGCGTACTCCGCATCGCGCCCGCCGGTTCGATGAACGTATGCAAAACACTTTCCAGCAAAACTTTTAACCGCGCCGCGCGCGCCGCTTCATCAATCGCGTACCGCTGCGCCAAATCATTAAACCCGATGCGCGCCGCTTCTACATTCAACACAATCGCGTAAATCCCCGACGACGCGGGACGATGAAAAATCGCCTGCCCCACATTCGCGCCGCGCGATTCTTCCGACTCGGCTTGCGTGCGCGCCTTTTCGCTGCGGTCCGACGCGTACTTGACATGAAAATAACTGTCCGTCTCTACGCTGCCCGGCACGCCGACCACCCAGCCAAACTCCACCACGCTCTTGCGCGGCAAAGAACGATTGCCCGCCGTCACCAAAATCCCTTCCATATCCGTCACCGCGCAGCGCTGCAAAATCACATCCAACTCTGCCGCGTCACCGTTCGCGTCGTCGAGCGCCTTGAGCAATTCATTCTTTGCCTGAATATCATAATTCACGCGGTTCGCATTAAATTGCCGCGCCCCTTCCGACAGCGGCAATCCCGCCTCCACCGCGAGCCGATGCAAATGTTCCGCTTGAATGTGTTTGAACATATCGCCCGAAATCGCGTTCACATTGTGCATTTGATTGTCCGCGCCAATGATATTCACCATCCGCGTTTGAATCTGATTGCCTTCGCCGCCCTCATTGTTCAGCGAGTGCATATCAAAAATCGCGCGCGCCGAAATCGAAAGCGAATAGATTGAATTTGTGTTTGCCATTTTGTTTGCTCCTTGAAAATGTTTCATAGTGACGACTTTAGTCGTCTATTCTTCCTCTGCGCCTTCCGCTTCACTCTCCGCCCCATCGGACGTATCCGCCATTTCCAAATCATCCGCGTCCTTTTCCTCATCCCCCTTTTCGTAGGGCGTCTTGGCATAGCCGTACGCGATGAGCAGATTGCAAACCGTCTTGGCGCCGTATTCATCAATCAACGCCGCAAGCGCTTCAATGTCCTGCGTCGTCACATTCTTGCGAAACGGCTCGCGCTTGTTCTCGCGCAGCTGCGAATTTTCCGCGTTGTACGCTTGCAAAAACGCGGCGATCTCCGCCAGAAATTCGTCGGGATAATTCGCCTTGCGCGCCAACTGCTGCCCCAGCCCGTAGCGAATATCCACCACCGGTTTCTTGCCCTTCGCTTTGCGCCCTTGCGGAATGACGGTACTGTGTCGAATCGCGTACGCCACATTTTTGAAACCCTCATCTTGCAGAATCGTCGCATACGTTTTCTGCGGTGTATCACTGTTCACAATCATCACCTCCAAATTATTTGTCGTAAACTGACGCACATATTTTTTCCGTTCGCGTTGGCTAATAATGAATCCGCTGTACGCCGTCGTAAATTCAAAAAACGGATTCAAATCATTTCCCGAAAGAAAATCGCGATAGTGTCCCAACAAACCAAACTGCTCGCCGCGCGTTTCGTCCAACCCGCGCACAATCGCCGTATGCTCGTCCAACGCCGCATCCAGCAGCGCCAATTCCGCCGCTTGCGGATTTACCCAGCGCGGCAAATTGATGCTCGCAATGTTCATCACCGCCGGCGATTGCCCCAAACTTTTGTAGAACGCCGTTTCCATGCCGCTCACCAAATCGCTCGGACGCTTGCCAAACAAAAACGCTTGAGCGTCGCCTTTTGCCTCTTCAAAATGTTTGAGGAACGCGCGCGTGTAGCGCAGCGTCGCAAGCACATCGAGTTTAATCGCCGTCGCGCTGCCCACCATCGCTTGCCGAAAATCTTTCATCACCGTCTGATGCGCGCCCCATTCCAAGAATTGCGGATGCAGCACGTAGGTCTTGCGGTCTTTGGCGTTGCGCGGGTCGCTCGGATTCGCGACAATGCGCGTAATCGCCGCTTGATAAAAACCCACCACCTTGAGCCATTCCAAGAGCCACGACGCGGGCACATTGTTCGGATTGCTCCAACGCGCGATGCGGCTGTTCACGCCTTTGCCTTGCGCGGGATTCCACAGCTGCAGCGCTTTTGGCGCTTTCGGTTTTTCCAAACCGCGCGCCTTGCAAATTTTCTCCCATTCATTTTCCGCGCCCTCGACATCATTTGGCGTTTGCGCCGTCATTTGCAAAACCACGCGTAACAGTTCGGGAAACGCGTCGCGCCCTTGCTGCCATTCCGCCAGCAGTCCGTTGTATCCTTGCAGCGCGCCCGGATTAATCGCGCGAAACACATCCCAAAATTCGTGCGGGCGCGCGGGCGGGTCGAGTTCGCCGCGCGCCGCAAGTTTTTTCTGCTCCGGCGGCAGCGCTTTCATCCAATCAAAAAATTGGCGATTATTGCCCTTTTCGTTTTCATAATCAATCGCGCCCAACGCCAACGCGGGTTTGAGTTTTGTCCCTTTCACCATCTTGGTTTCACTCTTGCGGTCCAGCGTCACCAGAAATTGCGCGCCCGCGAAAAATTTGCATTGCGCGACCCATTCCTCGCGCAGCGCGGGCGTGACGCGCACGACGAACGCCGCGCCATTGTCCTCAACAAAAATTTTCGCGCGCCCATCGGCGATGCCATTCAACACAAACGCCAAACCGAACGCCGCGAGATTATCCGCAAACGTGTTGGACGATTTGTCAATAAAATACTCGGCTTGGTACATAGCCCTCCTTTCGATGAAAATTAGTTCTTGATTGACAGAGAACTTATGCTGTGATAAGCTCCCGTTCGATTTGATAGCCAGCAACGCCGAATGTTTGAGAGCAGAATGAAATCACGGCGTTCAAGTCACCAGCAGGTAGCAGCCATAGACGTTTGCTGTAATCCCATTCCTTGAGTGGAAAGGAGCGATTAAAGCGTACCATAACTGCATTGAACTTTTGACGATGACCGACCTGTTCAAATCTTACGCCAATTGCGTTTGATTGAACTATGATTCGCGCGAAACCGAACATTTTTCCTCCTTGACATCTGCAGACAACTAGAGTAGCATGAGATTTACATTTTGTATTCTACTCTTGTTTGTAACTATTGTCAAGGGTTCGCATCAACTCGTTCCGTAAGTGGAAACTGTAATATGCTCCTCTAGTTGTTGGTCTGTGCCTCGATCCGATGTGGATTCCCAGTACAGACCTATCTACTTCCCATCTCCGTCCCGCGCTGGTCCGCCCGCCGCAGCGCGCGCACGAGCAGCCAATACGCGAGCCAACCATCCGGTTCATCCGGGCGCACCAACATCACATCCTGCTTGCTCGTCAACTTGTACTTGAGTATTTTCAATTCCAAATTTTTTCGCATCTCACTCGGCACAAAATCAAACGTCGCGCGCAGATGTTCCGCCGCTTGCGCTTCGAGCGTGAACGCTTCACATTCCTGCGTGAACGGCGCGTGATGCCGCGCAATCGCCGTCCACATCGCGCGTATCAACAATTCCTTTTCAACGCCGAACGCTTGCACCAACATTTTGTCCGTCGCAAAAACGCTTTGCGTCGCGTGCGGCGGTTTGGGGGAATGTTTGCGAACGCGTTTGTCCGCGTCGCGGTGCGCGGGATTCTTTGAATTCCAATCGGTGTGCGCCGCCGCGTAATTTTTATCAACCGGCGAACCAATTTCTTTTTGATACGCGCGCACCCATCGCTGCCACCCTTCGCTCAACTTGCCGACATCGTGCAACAAGCAGCAGAGCCACGCCGCGCGCACGACGCTCCCTTTTTCCCAATTCGCTTTTTGCTCCAATGCGCGCGCCGGATATTCCAATTCCGGCAGCGCCAATTCCACGAACGCTTGCAACACCAAACGAATATGCTGCTCATAACTTTCTAGCTTGTACGAAATATCGTCCCACGTTTGCGCGGCGGCTTTTTCCGGAATCGCGGATTGAAACTCGCCGCCGCCTTGTTCCGAGACAAAACCTTCGTCGTTCAAATAACTTGCAAGCTCGGGATTCACCACCAACGCGCGCGTCGTCCACAACAGCGAGGCGTCATGCAGCGTTTTCCACCCGTACTCGCTTCGCACCTCGTCGCTCTTTTCAATCGCCTTGTCTTCAAGCAGCAATTTCACGCGCCAATCCGCGTCCGTCGCGCGGCTCGTCCAATCTTTAACCATCCCGTACAGCGTGCGCGTCGGCACGCTGAATCCCGTCGCGCCCAATGGATTTCGCAGCAACTCATCGGGATTCGGATGAATCAACACGAGCCGGCTATCCGCGTCACGAATGAGCAAACGTCCATCGCTCGCTTGACGGTCATTCACCCACACGCGTTGAATGTGTTCCGCGTGCGTGTGCCGATTCGCGGACAACGCTTGCAAAATCAATTTGTCGCGCGGCGCGGCAACCGCATTGATCAATTCCTGCTCGGCATGAAAATCCAAAATCTCGCCGTCATGCGCGCGCAGCCACTCCAACGCCGCGCGCATTTCCGCCACCCACGGCGCTTCATCGCCCGGATCATCCTTTTCCTTGCCATAGGGCGCGTAATCGGAAACGGGATACACGCGCACCGTTCCCGTTTCGCCCGCATAACGCGCGCAGCGCCCCGCGCGTTGAATCATCGAACTCGCGGGCGCGAGTTCGGTATGTAAAACCTCCGACGTAATATCCACGCCCACTTCAATCGCCTGCGTCGCGACAAGAATTTTGCTTCCCGCGCGCGCCGCGTCTTTGCCGAACCATTCTTTCAGTTCTTTTTCGCGCGTCTGACGGTCCGTTTGCAAAAAGCGGCTGTGCAATAACAACAGTTCCGCGTCGAGTTTGCCTTCGCGCTGGGCGCGTTTCAAATCCCGAAACAAATTTTGCGCGCGCCGCACTGTATTGCAAATCGCAATGCTGCGCGTTTGATGTGAAGCAATCACCTGTTCCGCCGACAATTCCGCTTCTTCCACGCGCCACGTTCGTTCGCGCGGCGTCTTGTCATCGCGCGTTTGAATTGTCCGCCATTCGTCTTGCGAAACATGCTCGACCTGCGCGCCCAACTCATTCGCCAACGCGTCCAACATTTCGCGGCTGAACGTTGCCGTCATCAACAGCATCGGCGCGAGTCCGCGAAATTCTTTCAAGGCGTGTAACACCGTCGGCAGTGTCGTCGTCGGGTCGAGCAGATGAAATTCGTCAAAAATCAAAAACGTGCCAATCAGCGCGCCCGCGTTGAGATTGGCGAGACGGTGCGGCAAGCTGTACGGCATCGTCAAATAGCTGCTCAAGAATTGGTCCACCGTGCAGAACGTCAAATCATTTTCAAAACGGCGGTCGAGCGGCTGTTCGCCCGTCTGAATTGAAACCTTGAGCTCGCGGCGATGAATCCGTTTGTACGAATCAGCGTATCCTTTGTATTCCTCTACAAATTGATTTGCCAGCACGCGCATCGGCACGACGTACAAACATTTGCGCGGCAAGGGCGCGGTGGGGAAATCGAAAAAATTTTCAATAAACGGCGCGAGCGCGGCGCGCGTTTTGCCCGCGCCCGTCGGCGCTTGCAAAATCACCGATGCGCCGCGTTGAATCAATTCTTTGACGCGCGTTTGAAATGGATACAAGCTCATGGTTAGTTGTTTCCAAAAAAATCGTCGAGCGTCGAGTTCATTTTGCCCGATGGTTTAAAAGACACATGCCACGCGTATTTTTCCGCCAGCGCCTTCGCCTCACCCATCATCGTCTCGCGCAAGACGCGCGGCTCCACCACCTCCACATCACTTCCCCACCCGCGAATCCATGGCAGCATGTCCGTTGTATCCGCCACTTGCGCTTGCCACAGCAAGTAATCGGGGTTATCGGGATCATCATCCTTTTGTTCCGAAAAATGCCAGCGCGTTTCCAAAACGCGTTTCCGCACTTGAGGACCGAATCGCAAAATCACCGTCACCAACTCCGCGCCATAAATCACCGACCACGCGCTTTTCAACAAATCGAGTCCGCGAAATTCGCGCGGAACCGTGTATTCCTGACGCGTCAACGCGGCGGCGCGGATGCGTTCCAATTTATAGGTCCGAATCGCGTTGACGATGCTGCTTTGTCCAATGATGTACGTCGTCATCCCAATCGCCGACGGCTCAATGAGATACGGCGCAAAATCGGTCTCGAACGCTTTGCCTTTGAGCGGTTCGTAGGTGATGTGCAGAACGTGGCGATAAATGTACGCTTGCATCACCGCGCGAAAAATTTGGTCGTACTCTGCTTGCTTGGGGCGTTCCGCCAATTCCTGCGCGGCTTGGTGAATTTCTCTGCCCGCGATAGATTTCGTCGTCAGCGCGGCAGCGAGTTTCATCAACGCCGTTTCCGCCGGTTCATTGCGCTTGTCGTGATTTTTTGCCAAAAGCCGCGTCGCCAGATACAGCGTCATCGCCTCTTCCGGCGACAATTCAAAATGCCGCAGTCGCAACTCATCGTACGGCAGCGCGAACCAATAGATGCTGTCTTTGTATACCTTGCCTTCGTCCTCCAGCGCGCGCAGATAATTGTTCAACGTGCGCCGTTGAATCTGCGTCAGCTGTTCCAATTCCGCTTCCGCCAGTCCATTTGGATATTGGCGCAGCGTCAAAAAAACGCGCTCGCGGCTGCGTTCAATCGTATCGGCATCCACTTTAGCCATACTGCCTCCTACTTGTCAGTATAGCGAGCAGTTGGAAAATTAGCGCGCCGCGCGTGCCAACGCGGGCAAAATTTTTTTCAAACGCCTTCATCGGCGAACCAGAGCCGTCCTTCCTTGTAGACGCGCAATTCCACTTCGAGCTCGCGCAAATAATTATTGACCGTGCGGCGGTCCCACGCCAAAATTTCCGCGACCTCGCTCTCTGTCAATCCTTGCTCAAAACGTTTCAAAAGGCGCACCACGTCTCCGCGCTTGCATTTCTTTTCGCCCCAGAATAAGCGTGCCATCGGCTGCCTCCGTGAATGAAATAAAAATCTCCATTCACAGAATAGCCGGCGGTTGGAAAGTATTGTTCCAGATGCGCGCGCGTTCATTCGATTATCCGTTTCAAATCCGTTGACCGCGCGCATCCGTTCATCCGTTTTCCCTATCCGTTGACCGCCGATCCGTTGACCGCGCTCCCTCACCGCACGAGGCGCGCCGCATCGCGCGTCGCCTGCAAATTGATAATCTCTGCCGCTTCAAACTGCGGCGGCAAACTATTCGGCGCCGGGCGCATCCGCAGCATCGCCGGAAAATAACCGCAGCGCCCATGCAATTCCGCCAACAACACTGTCGCGACAAAATTCAACGATGGCGGATTCACGATGAGCGGCGCGGACTGCCATTCGATTGGTTCAAGCCCCGCCTTGTCCGCCATCGCCACCACTTGCGGCGTGAGCGGCGCCTGCGCGTCAATCTGGCTGTGAACCTCGACCACGCGCTCGATTTTTTTCCCTGCCAACGCCTCGACTTGCGCGAGCTGCGCGGGGGTGAGGGGGTGGGAGTAGTTGAGGAGGATCATTCTTTTCTCGGCTCCATCTCGGCTCTCAAAGTTTCAATCAATTTTTGTTTATCCGCTTGCGCCAGTGTCTGTCCGCGGCCACTTGGCAGCACGATGGGAATGATTCGATATGCTGTAGCAAGCGCTTGGTCGTTTGCGTGCAACTCGTCTACTGAAACGAGGAACTTTTTTGTGTATGTCCCCAATGTCTTTTGGTCAGTTACGCCTGCCAACTGGTCTATCCCGTCCTTTTTAGTCGCATGGACACAAACCTCAATCACACCAATCGTGTTATGAAAACGCACGACCCCATCTATTTCCACATTCGGACCGACACCGGTTAGTCTGAGATTCGGACAAGATTCATAGTCAGCGCCCAACTGCTCGAGCGCCGCAGCGACGTTTCGTTCAAAATCATTTTTGAACTCGCCCTTCTCGTACCGTCCGATATAAAGACGCAAGAACTCATCTATCGTCAGAGTCGCCCTAATTGGTATCGGCTCTTGGCAAATCAACTGCGCTCCGTCAAAATGATAGACATGGAGCAGACTCTGGTTCTCTTCGGTCTGATAATAAAACGCCGCCGCCCCCATTTGCTGCGCCAATTCAAGCGCCGCAATCGCCATTGTCTTGGTGCCGCCCGTGAGATTGAAAATCAGTGCATCGGAATTCCAGCCATGCCGTTCGATATATTCACTCAACGACGCTTTGATAGAATCCACACGATACGCTTCCGTCTGGCAAAAAGGATGCACGACGCTTTTGCCAAGCACATCGGCAATATATTCAGCGCGTCTTTGCGTTAGTTTTGTATGAATAAGCGCAACCTGTTTTGGCGCAAAATGGCGCACTGGGATAACGTTTGGCGCAGGTTGATCGCCCACCAAGGAAATTAACGTTGTCATCGCACTCCTTTTCCAGAACAAATCATTTTGCGGATTGCCAGCGGATTCGCGAACAGCGCGCGCCTCATCCGTTCATCCGTTTTTAAAATCCGTTGACAACCCGGCCCGTGCGCCAATCACTTTTTGGGTTTCTTGGTGGGCGCCTTACAGACAAGAACCACTCTACCTTTTGCGTCTGTCGAGATACTTACCACCTCGCAGCTCGCGTTATCGCCCATTTGCCAGCCCTTACCTGCCGCGTCTGCTTTGGCTACGCGCGCATATCCTTGTTGCATTTTCAGCTTGGGCGTTTCAATGATGAATGTTCCATCACCCCAAATGTTGTTCACCTTGCCATTGAATGTATCGCCAACCTTGTACGGACTCACAGGCGCGGCGGATTGCGGCATCTGCGGCGGCGCGGCTTGTCTTTTCTCCGCAGGCGCTGGCGCTATCTTTTCCGCGCGCCCCTGTGGCGACGCGGCTGGCTTGGGTTTGGGCGCGGGTTTTGATTCACCGCGCGTCAAAGAAGATGGCACGATGTGCAACGGGTCAGCCAACACCGGACGCTCCTTGAACTCATTCGGCTCAATCGTCATATAACATGTCCAATCGCGGTCAGGTCCCGGAAATTCCAACATCTTGAGCAGCATTTGGATTCTTTGCATTTGCTCCAATTTCTCTTTGCCCGCGCGTTCAGCCGCATCCATTCCCTCCAACACAAAATTTTCAAACGCGCGCGTGAATTGTTCGCGCTCCATTTCTTGCTGAACACTGTCTGCCCACTTGTCGTTTTCGAACAAGCGCGCATAACGCTGGTTGCGATTGCTCAAATAGAGCGTCGGCGTAATTTTCACCGCGCCCATCCCAAGCGGCTTGCCCATCCCCAATGCTTGGCAATACCCATCGGGCAACCCCAACACCCACAACAGCGCGCCCAGTTCCGCATCATTCAAATTCTCAAAGTTCACACGAAATTTGAACGTGACGCCCGCGCGGACGGGTTTGATGCCTGTCAGTTGCTTGGCGAGTTGCTGCTTATCTTTGTCCGGTTCCAATTCGATATCTTGGCGCGACACTTCGCCCTTGTGCCAATACAACTTGTGTCCGCGAATCTCCGTCTTGTTGAGGTCGCTGGCATAGTGCTTTAGATTCTTCTTTTCGCGCGCCGCGTCATCGCCCTGCGTGAGATAATGTTGAAACGTCGTCGGTTTTGGCGAACTCAAAATTCTGGGCGTGAGAATCTCCTCATCGGGCATGAGCCAAACATCACCTTGCCCCGCCTCAAGTTTCGCGTCACTCACGAACACGCGGCTGGCATACGCACGCGCTTTCCCTTCGCCCTTTTGCTTGGTGCAGCCGAACATTGCTTCGGCGAGGTCAAGGTCAGATTCGCGCCGCAGTTGCTCTGGTACAAAATCGTTTGCAGTTCTCAAATAGGGGAGGCGGAACATCATCGTCGGACCAAAGAATTGCAGCTGCCCGTTAGCATCCACAAGATAAAACAATGGGTCGCCCTCCTGCTGCAATTTTCTTGTTGGAAATCCGCGTGTCATGTCTCGGTCTTCTTCATAGGATTTCCATTTTTCGTCGGAAATACGAATTGACGGCGCAGCGGGGTCAGGCGCATAAATCGCGCAGTGCCAATGTTTTGGATGTTGACCGCCCATGTGTCCTGATACGACCAGGGTTGCCTCGACCATTCCAGGATTGGGTGTTTGCCCGCGATGCCTAACTGCAATACCGCCACTTGGAGCAATCGCAAGATCAAGAGTCAAATTCCCCTGATTTCTTCTGCCGCGATTGGACGGACTTCGCGGTGCCGGAGTAACCAGTACTTGATGCACAGTTTGCGTGTTTTGTTGTATGTTGATTGCCCTTGCATCAGCATATTCAACGTGAATAAAGCTTTCACCATGATGTTGCATCGCTGGTTGTATGGATCGGCTGCCATCGCGCACGCGTAAATAGCCGCCGCGCAATTGCGACAATGGATAGTCGAGCTGTGTGTTGGGAGATGGAACCTTGCTGGTTCCAAGCATTTGAGCGCGATAATATTGTCCAAGGCTTGCCGGGTCGCCAACTGCTCGATAAAGCATCTGTTTATCAGTAACCGGCTGCACCTTCCCATACCCCACAATCTCCACCAACGCGCGAATCATCCCGCGTAGACTGCTCCCCGGAATCACCGGCTCATTGGCACGAAGGATGAAAAATTTTGCGCGCTCTTGCTGCTGTTTAGGCGTCAACTCGTGAAACGATTTTTCGCCGAGCTCTTCAAAACTTGATTGCGTCATCATCCCGCGCACATACAGCGGCGATTTCGTTTCCAACTCACATTCGAGATAGCCCGTGTTGCCTTCATAATGGTCGTGGTCGGGCGGCTCTCCCACCGTCACCACCTTTTCAGGCAGCGGCACAAAGTTGTACGGCGCGCGCGCATAGAATTGTTCGCCATTCTTTTCACGTGGAAAATTTAGACTCGTGTGTTTTTGACTCATTTCGTCATCTCCTCCGACTTGGCGTCCACCAAGCGGCTGGCAATAATTTTCATACTCCCATCTTGGTCATAGTCCAGATAATTGCGCGTGCACAATTTGCCCTCATTCGCAATATTGACCGGCGGCGTGTGGCGCAGGCCTTGTCCGCCGTCGCGCATCAGCAAGAAACCGTTTTGTGCATCACCATCTTTCGCGCCCCACAGCAATTGTGCCTCATCAAAGTATTCGCGCGGCTCGCCCGCGCCATCTGCAATCACGCGTCCTGCCCATGCGCCATTTGCGCGCCACAGAAACACTTCGGCGTTCGCGCCAAACAAGCGAATCTGTTGCAAGGTGTTCCAGCGCAGCGGCGGCGAGACAGCGAAACTCTCGTCCGACCATTTCCACGCGCCGTCAAAGCGTCCCCAAATGACGCCGTCATCCGCAAACGCGAGCGCAAAAGTCAACGCATATTGCGCCGCTTGCTGATTCAGCCATCCTGCAAAATTGCTTTCGCCTGGCAAATCGGGAATTGCGGAAATTTGGCATTGCGTAGGTTTGATGTCACGCATTTTGCATCTCCTTTACAAATTCTTGGACGCATTCTTCCAGAACCTCTTGATTTCCGATGATGGCTAATTTGCCGTCTTGTTCTAAGAGTTCCCACTCGTCCCCGCCGAGTTGCAAATTCGCAGCCAAACCGCGCAGCCGCCCGCGTCCCACACTGCTTTCGCCTCCGAGCGCCAAATCGCCCGTCCACAAATCTTTGAGCAAGAGGAGCAGCAAACCAACTTCTTGCTTTTTGGGCTTGACCAATTCGAGCGCGATATGAATGCGCGTTTCGGGCAAGCCAAATAGCGGTTGTTCGCTAAACAGCGCCGTGTTCGACGCGCCGCCCGTAAAGCGGTCAATCTTGACGCGGTTCTGCACCATCTCGCTCATCCCGTTCTGAATCACGCTTTCGCGCACCCGCACACGGCTTATGCGCAATTCTCCTTTGCGCGGTCCAAACATTTCATCCACCAACTTGTCCGCGCGGCTTGCATCGTTCGCCATCGTATTTGCAATTCGCAACGCCCGCGCGCGTAACGCGCCCGCCAAACTCGTGCCGCTCACGATTGGCTCAAGTTTGCCGTTGCGTTTGGAATGGAGATGCGCGGCATCGGCGGATGTGTTGCTCGCGGCATAATCGCGTATCAAGAGCGAACCATCGAGTTCAAACGTCGCGTCGAGCGTGAATTTTTCCTTTTCAATATTCGATACTTCCACTCCCAACAATGGCGCAATGTTGTCACCTTTTTCATTTGCGCCGTCTCGGTTCAACCACGCAATCAACTCGCGTGGTTCCGTCACGCGATAACGCCGCACGCGCCATCCTACGACGCGGCAGTGTCCAAAGCCGCGCGTTTTGCGTTTGCCCAAACCAATCGCGCCGCTCTCCAAACCGTACAGCGCAATCGCCAACGCGCGCACTAACACATCGCGTTCGCTTTGTGAAACATTCAACTCGAAACACAAATCGAATTGTGCGCCAGCAGGGAGCAGCTCAATGTCAAATTTCTTTTTGTCGTCCGCCGTTCGCGTTTTAGGCTTGATTGCAACGCCATCGCGCATTTCCAAATCGTCGGCGTTTGATGCCAGCGCGTCGTTCACGATGAGCGCGCTTTCAATCGCCGTATTGCCGCGTATTTCTCCGAAAAGGTCGTTCGCTTGAGACTCGCTGCTTGCGCGCAAATAATTTCGCAGCGCGCCCGCGATGGATGCGCCTGTGAGCAGCGGCTTGTCCGTTTCCTTGTCGCGCGCCAGTGGCATATCCGTCCACGCGCTCACGTCGCCATTGCCAAAATGCGCGGGCGATTCCAATACCAGCGCCCCTTTGATGATCCACCGTTCCTGAATGTTTCGATGCGTATCCCAGCGTGATTTGCTCATGATTGCGCCTCCTTTTGCGCGCGTTTCACGACGGCTTCAATCCAGCGCGCGGTATATTCGTTACGCAACGCGTCCGTCAGTTCGGCGCGAACGCCGCCTACTTGTGGTAGTTTATCGAGCGACAGGTTGAGTTGCTGTTCCGCATCGCGTTTTTCTGTTCTCTGCTTCAGCCAGTCAAATAACGTGCCTGACCCGATGCGTGTCTTGTTAAGATTGTCAATCCCCGTCTTTTTTATATGCTTGAGCAAATCCTCCACGGGGCTCAAATCTCCTTTGAAAACCGACCGCCGCGCGGCAAGGCGCACACGCGCGAGCGCAGACTTGGAGCCGCCCTTGATTCTCAAAACGAGAACCTCGCGCTGCAATGCCTGGTCAAGCTCCTTGCGTAACTGATGTTCCACGATGCGTTGGGCAAGTCGCTGCGAAACTGCATCATTCGCCAACGAAACTGTCGTCAGCTTGGGCGCAAGTGCAATTTGCTGCGCGCTCAATTCGCGTCGCGTATTCCAATTGACCGCAATGCGCCCGAAACCATCTTGCCTATGTTCGCCAATGCCCTCTGCGACAAAGGATTCAAGGCGCGCTTGTTCCACCGCGCCTGCGGCATAGACAAACACACTACCCGCCTGAATCGCGTGCGCTTGCGGCAAAGGCAAGCCCCATTTGCGATTAAAGCCGCCCGCCGGTTTGAGCTTGCGATAACAGCGCAACGCCGACGCGCCAAGCAATGCGCCAATGTCATCCGAAAATTGTCCCCACTTATCGCGCACAATCGCATCACTCAACAAAACGATAACGATTTCACCTTTGCCATTTTCATTTTCGTGTGTTTCGCGCCAATCTGTATTGTGCGTAACATCGGAAATTCTAATCCGCCCATACCCCGCGCTCCGCGAACCACCGATATTGAATTCGGGCGCGTTCATCAACATTTGCCTGAAGGTTTCAAGCGCGGCATCGTCTTGCGCTAAAATTGCGCCGCAAAAAATTTCTCCCGCCGCCAACGCGTCATAGACGAATACTTGAGATTCGCCTTTTGTTTTCAATTCACGTTTGTGTTGGCGCTGAATATGAACATTGACTTGGCGCGCCGAACCAACCAACTCGACCTCGTCTTCACCCAAACGGCAGAATCTTGCCGCTTTTTCAAGCGTCTTGATATCGCGCATTTCCTGTACCACGGTCTCATCCACTGCGGCATTGTAGAAAGTCAAGCGGTCTCCCGGCTTGTCATCGGGTCTCCAATTGCCCAACGCCTCTTTTTCCGCAATCCACGAAAGCGGCGTTGGCAAACTGCGCTCGCCCAAGTGGTCCGCGCGATAGCTGTTTAGCACGCGCACTTTGTCGTCAAAGAACAGCGCGCGGCAAGTGGGGTCATTCGCGGCATCCGCTTCCAAATTGCGCTCGGTAATGTAGCGCGCCGCAAGCGCGTTCCGCAGCACACTGCCGGGGATGTAATCCAAACTCTGCGCGCTGTTCTCGTCGCCGCTGCCCAACTGTGCGACCAATAGCGGCTCCAACAATTCAATCTTGAACGTGAGCGCGTTCATGCCTGCACCTCCTGCGCGAATAAAGTCATCCATGGTTCCGTGAGAGAATTACCATTCTCGTCCACCAACTCTGTTCTCACGCGTCCCAAGCCCCGCGCGCGTTGCGAACCAACGCGTCGAATCGCCTTGACGCACGCGCCCAACAATGCTTGCTCGATAGCATCAAGGTTGCGGTCAACCGTAATTCGCGCGTGAAATTCCAAGCCGCGCATCAACACGCGAATCGCGCGCAGCGTGTCTTCTTTTGCCGCGCCCGAGTTGTGGTCAATGCTGGTTTGACGGCGAATCGTCGTCAACGCTTCCACAACATCCATGCGGCTCAACTGCTCTGGCTTGACCGCATTGACCGCCTCGCGCAAACCTTGAGGCAAGCGCGCGTGACTGAATGACACCGCGCCATTCGCTTCTAAATCGCTGCCGCCGTCGCCAAACAAACGCGTCGCCGCGTTCTTGAATTTGGAATGAGCGAAAGATTGCTCCAACGCGCCGAGAAGGTCCGCACACTGCGCGGTGAACAAGCCCTTGACGCCGCGCCCGTGCAAATAAGGCAATCCGCGTTCGTCATGTTCGATTTCCGTGTCCACCAAACCTGCGACCCCATCGCCGCGCCCGAACGTCGCTTCACTCTGCAATGTGAGTTTGAGAATGTAGGTTGCCATTATGCGTTCTCCTTCATGTCCACGAACAGATCCATTGCTTCGATAGCGTCAAAATAAGCGCAGGTTGAGCCATGCCATCCGTTTTCGTAGCAGTCCAAGATTCCATCAATGCGCGGAAATTCCACTTTGGGATCAGTCAGATACGTTAATCGGAATTGGTCAGTGGCGCTTTTACCTTGTCGCAAGGTCTCGCGTAACTCTTTGACCTTGTTGCGACGGCTCTTCCAATCATCGCCTGCCTTGAACTCCCCGACGATATTTTGAAACGCGCGCCAACTTTTCAGCGGCTCGCGGGGAGCATTGATCAAGTAAGGGCGCACATAGAGCTTGCCATCTTTCACCGTGTATTCACGTTTCCGAACCTCACCCAGAGACAACACCGCGCCGCTGACCGCAAAATGCCAATCGAGCGCGAGCGCATCCTCGTCCTCGTTGACTTGCCATTCCTTGACCGCGCGCTTGGCGCTTTGGCACAACGCTTCCGCTATATCGTACGCGCGCGCGAACGGAAAGCGGTTCTTGACGATTGCTGCGCCTGCGCAGGCGTACAAGGGCTTGCCATCTACAGCCAACCGCTGTTTGTTGAACTCTTGCAAAAAAATTGCGGCAAGCGACAACCCCAAGCGCCCATCGCAAACGAACGTCACATCGTCGCCGCCAAACACGAGTGGCACAAATTTGACGCGCCGAACTTTTTTCTCCTCATCCCAAGCCGTGAAATCTTTAAAGCGTTGCTCATCTGCGCCAATCCAATTCATCAAGCGCTCAAACGTTTTTTGCATCGCTCGGGTGCCTGCCTGTTTCACCTCCTCCGAAAACTGGTGCAGCGTTTGAATGAACTTGCGATTGTCTTTTTGATTTTCAGGGGCTTGACAAATCGCTTCTTTTCGCTTGCCCATGCCGTTTCCGTCCGCGTGGACGACTGCGCTATAACTCGCTTTGTCCCGTTCACCGAACAAGTTGAAATCGTAAGCGAATTCATACTCACCCAGCTCGTCCACAAAGTCTTTTTTCAATCGTGAGCGAGCGTCTTGGTGCGCGTGAACTTTGGCGGCAACCTCAGCGGAGATGCGTTTGTTATCGTCGTCGGAATCTAGCTTGATGGCGGGCAGTCCCGTGTACTGGCACGCCGCCGTAACGCTTAAACCGAGTATGGGCATCACAGGCGATTGCTCTGCTTTCTTTTCGGCAAGAGTACACAAGGCATGTGTGTACACATCGGCGAGCGATTGATCCCACTCGAACGGAGTGCGCTGGATAACCACCCGCAAACCCGGCGCATTGGCAAGCAGATGTTTGGTGTAGTGCCGCGTAAATTCGATGGCGCGCTCATGCGAATCAAACAATAACACCGCGTTTCCGCCGCCGCTGTACACAATTTCGTAATTTGCGCCGCTTTCAATGTTTCCCGCTTTCCAATCCTTCACCGCAATCTCAACCCACTCCTCGATTGCCTGTTCCACCAAATACGACGCGCCGAGATTGTGCGGCAAGCGGTTGCTGTCAAACAAATACTTTTGGACGCCGCTCACATCCAGAATGGTGAGTGTATAGGTCATGGTTGCCTCCGTGTTAGTTGGATTGAATCCAGTCGCGCAGATGCATGGGCAAATCTGTTAAAGCATCTTTGCCAAACACGCGGACGGATGCTTTCGAGTATTTCCATTCATTCAAAAAATTGGTCAGTAAAGTTTGCGGGTCTGGATGATAACTCACTAACGCCACCCGCGCTTCATCGCCGCCCATCTGCTTGGCGCGCACGTATGCTTCAAAGAGCTTGCTCTTGCACAAATCCTTGTCTTGGGATGTCGTGCAAGAAATGGCAAACAACTGGTAGCCGCGCATCGCCGCGACATCGAACTGAAATTTGCCCGCGTTCGACGCAAAATCCATCCCGTAATCGTGCAAGCGACATTCAACTGCAATCTGCCTCAAACAGTCGAGAACAAAACTGTCAAGCCACTCACCTTCGAGCCATTTGGCAAATTTGGGAATTGCATCATCGCTTGTCTTGAACTCGGCAACTTTTGCCCATTCTTCAAGTGTTGCTTCGGGCGATGCGCCCAATCGCGCGAATACCTGCTGTATAATCGGAAAGTCCGTTAGCGTGGGCGCAGCGGTCTTTTTTATCTCGGCGCCTTTTTTCTTGGAGAAACCTTCCGTTTCTGCGCGTCGAGTCTGTAGCCACTTGCGCCAAGGCAATTCCTGTTCCGATTCAATTGTTGCTTTAATTGCCTTCGCTGCTTCAAGCAGAATCGGTTTCTGCTCTGGATCCTTTTTCAATGTTATCTCGTGTAATTCAATCACCTCTTTTAGCTTGGGCGTCACAGCTTCGTTGACAGGTATTTCATCATCTCGCCCATCTCCCATTCCATCATCAATTACCATCTTTAACTCGTGCGCGTCAAGATACGAGCACACAGCATTCGCACACGCATCTTTGACTGCGCGGTGAGCGTGAACTGACATTGCCTTCGTGCCGCCCGTGTAGTGCAACCCTATGCTTCCTTGCATATTCGCCGCAATCTGATAAATGGCATTGTAAATACCGCTCGGCTTGCTCTCGTCTATCACGGGACGCCGCTCAGATTGCAACTCATCACGCGCAAATTGTTGTTCTAATTGCCTTGCGATAGATTGCGTGTCGTTCGAACAAACCAAATGAATCTTGCCATTGGGCTTGAGCAGTAGCCGCGCCGCCACATAGTTCGGCAGCGGATTCGTGCCGACGAGCAAAATCAGATTGTCTGTTTGGTACGGCTTGAGTTTTTCGTTTGCTTCGCTCATCATTCAATCCTCTCAAAAGATCTTTTCGTTCCCCCTTCGTCCAAAACACACCACTTTCCCCTCTTCCCTTGCCCGCAGTTTTCAAACTACGGACGCTTGCGCGCCAACAATTCTACCGCATCCACGCGCAAAAAACATCCACACCCATTCCTAATTTTTCCCCATCCTCATTCCCCCCCCTTTCCCAGCAGCGCGAAATACAAACCCACTGTCGCAATCAACACCGCGCGGTCCGGCGCGCGTTCGGGGAAACCTAAAAATTCATTCAACTTGCTGTACGCGCTCGTTAGTTGATTCGCCACCGTCGCCTCGCTTTTGTGCAAGCGTCGCGCAATCGCCGCATTGTCCAAACCGTAACAGGTCAATTCAACCACCGCGCGTTCCGCGCGCGTCAACACGCGCTCGACAAACTCGCGCGTCCGCCGCAAATCATCCGCCCGCGCCAATTCCTCGCGCCGTCGCAGCGCATCTGCCGGGTCGTCCAGTTCGCCGAATACTGCCAAAAGCCCCGCCGAATCCGTCCAGCGCAAAACGGGAACCGGCACGAGCCAGATTTGGTCTTGCGCGCGTGCGTGCATTCGCTTTTCACTGCCCGGCTGCCAGCCCTCGCTCATCAAATGCCATACGCAATCATTCGCATCGAACAGCAACTGCGCGACCACCATCGCCATCACGCCCATCACTTTGCGTCCGCCCGAAACGCACAGATGCACGGCGCGCTGATTGCGTTTCGCCTCGCGCACCTCGCGATACAAAGTTTGTTGCAGCGCGCGCATATCGGCATCCACGCGAAAATCTTGCACCGCGCCGCGCGCATCCATCACGGGCGTCGTTCGCAGCGTCACGCGCGGATACACCGCGCCGTCAAATTCGCTCGCCACGCGCGCCATCGCTTTCAATACCGCGTCATCGGCGGTATAGACGACCACCACTTGGTCAATCGCGTAACCGCGCGCCAACAACTGGTCCAGCGCCAGCGTCACCACTTGCGGCTCACTGCCCAATGTCGCAATCAATGTTTGCGCGTTGCGTCTTGACGGTTTCATATTTGTTCTTTCCGCGTTCATCCGCGTTTATCCGCGTCCAAAAAATCTTTTTGCTTTACATTATCGTACAACTCCGCCATCTTGCGCGCATGTTCCCCAATCGTCTTGCGCAAGTGTTCGGGTTCGCGCACCTCACATTCGTGACCCCATTGACGGACGAATGGAATCATCTCTAGCGTGTCGCCCACTTGCACCGTCATTTCCCACGCGCCGTTATCCAGTTGTTTCAATTTTTGCGAATCGTGCCACACATTATCTTGCACCCGTTCCGCCGCGTTCCCCGTAAAACGCAAGCGCACCGTTTCCAATTCTCCCTTGCCCCAGTTGATGCCCCACGCATTGCCCAAATATTGCTGAACATCAAAATTCCCGCGAACCTCGAAATGCTCCGCCGTTGACGAGACTCGCTTGAGCCATTGAATCTTAAAAGTGCGGAAATCTTGGCGCGTGTGGTCATAGCCGATGACATAGTTCGTGTACAGCGATGGTTCGATCATGTACGGGTCAAACTTGCGCGCGCGGTGCGGTTCCTTGCGCGTGTACAAATACACGCTCGCGCGGTCTGCCCACGCGCGCGTGAGGGTTTCCAGATTTTGCACATATTCGCGCGCCGCTTGACTCTGTTTGCGCTTGAGCTGTTCCGACGTTGCAAGCACATGTTCCCCAATCACACGCGCGCCGCCGCGCATCGCCGTACCCAATTTCGCGAGCGCATTGACCGCGTGCGGATTCGGGCGGTCGCTGTGACGCGCCAACAAGCGGCACGCAATAAAAACCGCGAGCGCCTCGTCTTCGTTCAACTTTAAATCCAGCAAATATTTGCTGCGGTCCAAACGCACCCATTTCCGTTCATCCCATTCCAGCGCAAAGCCGCCCGAGTGCAATCGTTCCAGCATCCGTTTGATCGTGGAACGATGTTTCAGTTCACACCGCCGCGCCAATTCCGCTTGCGCGATAAATTCGCGCGAATGCAATAACTCTTGCCGAATCCGTTCTTCATCCGCTCGTGACATGGCATCTCCTTTACGTATTTAAGATAGCACAAACTCGTTGCAAAAATGGCAACACTCGGTAGGAGATATGGACTATATTTCGCCCGAAATTAATCCAGAATATACAACCCGCCATTGTCGTCCTGCGATAGCCGAACTCCTAGCTCCGAGAGCGTGACCAAATCTTTGAAAATCGTCGAACGATTCACATTCAATTTCCGCGCCAATTCCGCCTGCGAAATGCCGGGGCGCTGCTGAACTAAATCAACCAATTTTGCCAAGCGTTCGCGCTTGGCTTGCTTGTCGCCAAACATGTCGTTTCCTCCCTATGGATTTAATCGCAGCATAAAGGGAGGTCGTTGCCGCTGCGGCAACAAGCCAAACAAATTTTCAACTCGTTTGAGCTTTGCCGAAAACGCAAAACGGCTCAGCCCGCTGACCGGGCAAGCCGTTCCAGGGATAATGCGATAGGTTCGCGAAAATATAATTGTCCAATCAAGCGATTAGAACTCGCGGTAACAGGAATGCAAGTCTGCCGTCGCAGACTTGTCGGAACGTCCGCAGGGACGTTTCGTGTTTTTGTTGCCGCGAATTCGATTCGCCCGAAAACGGACACGCGCATTTACATCCACTAACGCCTGCTTTATAATCCCCGCATGTCCGCGCCGCTTTTGGCAACCAAACTCTACATCCCTCCGCCGCGCGCGCAGGTTGTCGTGCGCCCGCGTTTGCGCGCGCGCCTCGACGAGACACTGGATCGAAAATTGACGTTGGTTTCAGCCCCCGCTGGTTTTGGCAAAACGACCTTGGTCAGCCAATGGGTGCATCAAAACTATAAAGGCGAGGAGATAAAGAACAAGCAAGCGCGAACCATTCATCCTTCCAATGTTGCCTGGCTCTCGCTGGACGAAGGCGATAGTTCTCCGCCGCGCTTTTTGGCGTATCTCGTCGCGGCGTTGCAAACGATTGCTCCGCAGCTTGGCAGCGGAATATTGGTCGCGCTTCAATCGCCGCAGCCGCCGCCCCCTGAAGCGGTTCTGACCGTCTTGCTCAATGAAATCGCCGCCATCCCCGACGATTTTATTTTGGTGTTGGACGACTATCATTTGATTGACGCGCCAGAGATTGACGCGGCGCTCGCTTTTTTGGTCGAGCATCTGCCGCCGCAAATGCATCTGATTATTGCCACGCGTCAAGACCCGCAACTGCCTCTGTCTCAATTACGCGCGCGCGACGAATTGACGGAACTGCGCGCCGCCGACTTGCGCTTTACGTTTTCCGAAGCATCCGAATTTCTGAACCGCGTCATGGGGCTAAATCTATCCGCGCAAGAGATTGAGCAATTGGAAACGCGCACCGAAGGTTGGGTTGTCGGCTTGCAGCTCGCGGCGCTCTCTATGCGCGGACAAAGCGATACCGAGAATTTCATTCAATCCTTTACGGGCAGTCATCGTTTCGTGTTGGACTATTTGATGGAACAAGTTTTGCGGCAGCAGCCACAAGCTATTCAAAATTTTTTGTTGCGCACCTCCATCCTCGAACGCCTCTGCGGTCCCTTGTGCGACGCGGTATTGAATGTTCGCGACGGGACGGGTCAAGAAACTCTGGCGCACCTCGAACACGCCAATCTTTTTCTCTTTCCGTTGGATAACGAACGGCACTGGTATCGCTATCATCATCTCTTTGTCGAGTTGTTGCGCCAACGCTTGTATCAGCGATTTTCCGACGCGCCAACCGAAACAAATCTTGCGGAATTGCATCAACGCGCGAGCGAATGGCACGAAAAGAATAACATGCTCATCGAAGCGTTTCATCACGCGACGGCTGCGAATGACATTGACCGCGCTGAACGCTTGTTAGAGAGTGGACGAATTCTCTTTCACTTTCCCGGTACCTTGAACGTCCTTTTGGCTTGGCTCAATTCTTTGCCCAAACCAGCGCTGGATGCGCGACCCGCGTTATGGTGGTACTCTGCCGCATTGTCGTTGATTCTTGGAATCACCTCCGGCGTCCAAGAAAAGATTGACGCTGCTCAAGTTGGACTGCAAGACGCGCCGCTGACAGATAAAACGCGCAATCTCATCGGACGAATCGCTACAGCGCGCGCGACCTTGGCGCTGACGCGTTACGACTTGCCCACGATTCTGGCGCAATCGCAGCGCGCATTGGAATATCTGGATGAGAACAATTTGTCGGACCGCACGTCAGCGTACTGGACGCGGAGCGTCGCGCATTTCTTGCAGGGCGAGCGCGCTGCCGCCCGCGACGCGGTGAACCATGCGTTAGCGCTGGCGAAAGCGTCGGGCAGAAATTTTTCGCTGCTCTTGGCGACAACCACAACCGGCACCCTGCAAGAAGTCGAAAACGAGCTTGGCGCGGCAGTCGAAACGTACGAGCGCGCGCTGGCGCTTGCCGGAGAACCCGCGCTCTCATTCGCTTCCGACGCGCACTTGGGTCTCGCGCGCATTCAGTACGAATGGAACGATTTGGAGGCGGCGGAATTCCACGGCGCCAAGAGTCTCGAACTCGCGCGCCAATATGACCGCGTCATTGACCGTTACTTGCTGTCTGAAATGTTTCTCGCGCGCTTGAAACTGGCGCAAGGCGATGTCGCGGGCGCGTCCGCTATTTTGACGCGGTCGGAACAAGACGCGCGCGCGAAAAACTTTGCGCTGCGGATGCCAGAGCTTGCGGCGGGGCGCGTGCCGATTTTGCTCGCGCAAGGCGATGTCGCGGCAGCCGCGCAGCTGGCGCAGACGTACAATTTGCCTATGAGCCAAGCGCGCGTTCTCCTTGCCAAAGGGGATGCGAACGCCGCGCTAGCTGTGCTGGAACCATTGCGCGAATTTGTCACCGCCAAGAATTGGGCGGACGAACGGCTCAAGGTGATGGTTTTGCAAATCGTCGCGCTCGCTCTAAATCAAGAACGCGACTCGAGCATCGCGCTGTTGGGCGACGCGTTGGCATTGGCAGGCCCGGGCGGTTTCATTCGTCTCTTTGTGGACGAAGGCGAGGCGATGCGCTTGTTGATTTCAGATTTTCGTTCGCGCAATCAAGACCATGCGCACCGCGCCTATGCGGAAAAACTTTTGACCGCGTTTCCAAAACAACCACAATCGAAAATCGAAAATCGAAATTCGGAAATGCTTGAGCCATTGAGCGAGCGCGAATTGGAAATTCTGCGACTGCTTGCGCAAGGATATTCGAATCAAGAAATTTGCGAACGGCTTTTTCTCGCGTTAAGTACGGTCAAAGGACACAATCGTATTATCTTTGACAAACTCCAAGTCAAGAGCCGCACCGAAGCCGTCGCGCGCGCCCGCGCGCTGGGTCTATTGTAATTCCCCCACAATTCGCTTTCCACGTCTCACAAAACAATACTCCTCCGCGCCAACAAACAATACTTTAGTATCTCCCCAACGATACTCGATTGCGGCTATATTGTTTGCGTATCGTAAATGACACAGACGGCTATGTCCAAACAGCATGAGCGCATGATAGTGTCAAATCATCCCGCTCTAGAACGAGCTTCAAGCCAACCGGTAATCTATCAAATTTGTGTCGAGGGGCAGTTGGGTTCGGAATGGGGCGAATGGTTCGGCGGCATGACGGTTGCGCCGCAGGACAACGGCGAGACGCTCCTGAGCGGCGCGGTGATTGACCAAGCCGCGTTGTTTGGATTGTTAAAACAAGTGCGCGATTTGGGAATGACGTTAGTGTCGGTGAATCGCGCAAGCTCTTGCGAGCCGGATACGTCCAAAATCAACAAGTAGAATCAATCATTTTTGCGCAAAGGAGGCAAAAAAAATGAAAACGTATCGAATCACCGCAATTGTGGTGGGAGTTTTGTACATCATCGGAACCGTCGCCGGCATCCTGAGTGTCGTAGCGACAGGAAATATTCTGGATGCGTCGAACTCCCCGGCGGAAATTTCTGCCAACGCCAATCAACTCATTCTCGGCGCGCTGCTCGTTTTGACAATGGGTTTGACACTGGCAATGGTTCCGGTCTTGATGTATCCCGTGTTGAAAAAACACAATCAAGTTCTGGCAATGGGATATGTTGTCTTTCGGGGAGCGCTCGAGACAGTCATGCCCCTTGTTCTCGCCATCAGTTGGCTTGCGTTGGTGAGTCTCAGTCAAGCGTACGTCCAAACCGGAGCCACGGATGTTTCTGCGTTCCAGGCATCGAGCGCGTTGCTCTTGTCTATCGGGACGACAAGTGTACCGCTCGGGGAAATAGTTTTTTCGCTGGGCGCACTGATGCTTTATTCCGTGATGTTTCAATCGAGATTGATTCCGCGCTGGATTTCGGGCTGGGGACTCGTAGCCGTCATCCCATATCTCGTGGCGGCCTTCGTGGATGTGTTGGGTCTCACCAATTCTGAATCGGCAATCTCTAGTCTCATGTTCTTTCCGATGCTGATTCAAGAGATGGTGATGGCGGTGTGGCTTATCGTCAAGGGATTCAATACAGCAGCAATCCCTTCAGAGTCAGCCCAAACAGATATAACGCGCTACCAATTCGCGCCGCAAGGTTAGAGCGAATTCCTGTTTGGCTCAGGAAAAAACACCCTTTGGGTTTTCGAAAACCCAAAGGGTCTGTCCCCTAAATCAAATCGGAACCTGGTCCAGCATATCTTTTTATCCCTCGGCGTCCCTATCAACCAAGTATGCGCGCCTGAAACAGGAGAATCAAAGAAAATATGAAAGCGATTGTGTACGAAAAATACGGACAGCCCGGCGTGCTTGAACTGCGCGAAATCGAAACGCCGACGCCCAAGGACGATGAGGTTCTCGTAAAAATTCACGCGGCATCGTTGAATCAATACGATTGGCATCTCTTGACCGCCGACATTTTTCTCGTGCGCTTGATGGGCGGTGGATTGCTCAAGCCCAAACGCGGCGCGCCGGGCGCGGACATTGCCGGGGTGATTCAAGCAGTAGGCAAAAACGTCACGCAGTTTCGCGTCGGCGATGCGGTCTTTGGCGACATTGCGGCGGTGGGCGGCGGCTGCGCCGAATACGTGTGCGCGCCGGAAAAATTGTTGGCGCACAAACCGACGAATCTTTCTTTCGAGCAAGCTGCCGCCGTGCCAATGGCTGCTGTTACCGCGCTGCAAGGACTGCGCGATGAAGGAAAAATTCAAGCGGGGCAAAACGTATTGATTCAAGGCGCGGCGGGTGGCGTCGGAACGTTCGCGGTGCAAATCGCAAAACTGTTTGGCGCGCATGTCACCGCCGTTTGCAGCGCGCGCAATCTTGAACAAGCGCGCACGCTCGGCGCGGACGCGGTGATTGATTACACCAAAAGCGACTTTACGCGCGCGGGGCAACAATACGATTTGATTTTCGCGGCGAACGGCTATCACTCGCTCGCGGATTACAAACGCGCGCTGACGTCAAACGGCAGCTATGTCATGGCGGGCGGCACCATGCGTCAAATTTTCGAGGCAATGCTTTTGGGCAAATGGCATTCGCGCGATGGCAAGAAAATGAGCGGCGTCTCGGCGCATGTGAGCCAATCCGATTTGGAATTTTTGAAAACGCAAATCGAGGCGCGCAAAATCATGCCGGTCATTGACCGCTGTTATCCCTTGAATCAAACCGCCGACGCGATGCGCTATCTTGGGCAAGGCCACGCGCGCGGTAAAGTCATTATCACATTCGCGCCAAGCTAAAACAAGACGCGACGTCAATTCGCTACGCTATAAAAAATCCTGCCTCGTGTTAAAATACGACGCAGGATTTTTCTTGACATACAAGGACAAGCTAAACTGAAATGAATGCGCATTCCTTTAACTGCCCATCGTGCAGCGCGCCATTGGTATTCAGGCGGCGCGCGTTCACCATTCGCTGCGCCTATTGCGGCGCGGATTCAGTCGTGCCGCAGCAAATCAGGCAGGCAATCGGCGCAGCCGAGTGGACAACGCTTGTGTCTGACAATTTTGATTCCAATGACAACAATTGGTTGTTGGGACAACTTCCAAGCGAATATTTTAGCCGGCTCGCGCGTGAGATGGCTGACGGGCGTTATCGTTGGCAAGCCACCGTGCGCCAAGCTAACAGTTTTGCAAGCGCTTGGCTGCTCGGTTATCCCGCTTCCGATTTTCAATTAACTGCGCGCTGTCAACACCGCAGCAAAGCGTTTGGCGGCAGTAGCTGCGGCCCGCTTTTCCGAATTCAGGATAACGAAAATTTTTATTGGTTCCGTATGACGAGCAATCGGTATTTTACGATTTCGGCGGTAAAGAATGGCAAATGGAAACCGCTCGTGGATTGGACCAAGACCGACACCATCAATCCGCACGGCGTCAATGAACTTGAGGTCATTGCCGAAGAATCCTATATGACGTTTTCAATCAACAAACAAATCGTTGGCGAGACTCGCGACGACACGTTTAGCGCCGGCTTGACCGGTTTGGCGATTGAGGGCTATACCGCCGGTCAAGAAATAGCTGTTGACTTTTTAGACTTTACGCTCAAAATCTAGCCGGATTTCTTTTGAACGCAATAAAGCGCAGTGATGAAAACATGAGTAAAACATTCGCCAACGACAAAACTTTTGCCGAAAAAGCGCTCGCGCGCGCGTCTGGAAATTCGTCCGTCGTCGCGGGTCAAATTGTGGACGCGCGGCCCGATGTGATTTTGTCGCACGACAATACCGCCGCGATTTGGAAAATTTTTCGCGCGCTCGGCGTCGCACGCGTAAAAAATCCCGAACGCCTCGCCATCACCCTCGACCACGCGGTGCCTGCGCCGACGACGGCACACGCGCAAAATCACGCCGACGTCCGCGAATTTGTTGACGCGATGGGCATTACGAATTTTTTTGAAGTCGGACGCGGCATCTGTCATCAAGTGTTGAGCGAAGAAGCGCTTATCTTGCCCGGACAGACGATTCTCGGCGCCGATTCGCACACGCCGCATTACGGCTGGCTCGGCGCGTTCGGCGCGGGCATTGGCAGAAGCGAAGTTGCCGCGTTGTGGGCGACGGGCGAATTGTGGCTGCGCGTTCCTGAATCCATCAAAATTACGGTGAATGGGAAATTGGATGATTGGGTCACGAGCAAAGATTTGTGTTTGAAAATTATCGGCGACTTGGGCGCGGACGGCGGGTTGTACTATTCCGTCGAGTTTCACGGCAACGCAATTTCGCAAATGTCGCTTGAATCGCGCATGGTGATTCCGAACATGATGGCAGAGTTTGGGGCAAAGAATGCGTATCTGATGCCGGATGACGCGGTGTTTGATTATCTGGCGCGACGACGGACGACGGACGACGGACGACGACCTACAACAGAATCCGAAATCGAAAATCAAAAATCGAAAATCGAAAATGATGCACTGTTCCCCGACCCCGACGCGACTTATGCCGCGCAATACACGTTTGACGCGTCAACGCTAGAACCGATGATTGCGTGTCCGCATACCGTTGACAATGTGAAACCGTTGTCGCAAGTGCGCGGCACAAAAATTCAACAAGCGTTTCTTGGCACATGCACCAATGGGCGCTTGGAAGACCTCGCAGTGGCAGCGGAAATTGTGCGTGGCAGAAAAGTGGCGAAAGGGACGCGGCTGTTGGTGATTCCCGCATCGTCACAAGTTTTGCATGACGCGCTGCGTCATGGCTATATCGAAACGCTCGCCGACGCGGGCGCGGTGATCGGAGTGCCGGGCTGCGGGCCCTGCATGGGCAATCACATGGGCATTCCCGCGCCGAACGAGGTGACCATCTCGACCGCGAATCGCAATTTTCGCGGACGGATGGGCACGCGCGACGCGGAAATTTATTTGGCAAGTCCGGCAGTGGTCGCCGCGAGCGCGCTCGCGGGCGTGATTGCGGACCCGCGCGACCTTGGCAAGAATTATTGATCCGCGCGGCGCTTGAGTTATCCCCAGTCCAAGTGCGAGGGGACGAATGAAAATTCCAAAATACTGGGCCAAGCGCGCCCAAGTGGTTAAACACTCATCCGGCGACGCGTACGCGCTCGTCAGTTGGAAATGGTCCGACGAAAGCATTCAGGACGCGCAAGCGCAAGCGGACGCGCGGCTGCGCGAGCTGGTCAACAAAGTAATGTCGGGCGCGACGCTCTCAAGTTATGAATATGGCGAACGGCCTTTGCGCGAACAAATCGTCCAAGATGTCCGCGACGCGGCGGGACGCGAAAACGCCGTCGTGTCGCGCAATCGCTACGGCGCGTTGGTGTTGAATACGGCGAACGCCTTGTTCATTGACATGGATTTCGCTGAAAATAATGCGCCCATCTCGCTGTCCGGAGCCGTTCAACGTCTATTGGGCAAGCGCGCCAATCCCGCCGATGTCGCGCTGGAACGCATCGCCGCTTGGAGCCGTCGTCATCCTGACCTCGGATTGCGCGTATACCGCACGGCGGCGGGTTTGCGCGGTCTCATCACCAACGAACAATTTTCGCCCGCGCAAAATCAAGCGTTCGATATTTTGCGCGAATTAGAAAGCGATCCATTGTATATGCGGTTGTGCCGCGCCCAAGATTGTTTTCGCGCGCGCCTCACGCCCAAACCGTGGCGCTGCAATATAAAAATGCCGCCCGCGCAATATCCTTTTGACGACATTAAACAAGAATTGCGCTTTGACGAATGGACGCGGCGTTACGAACGCGCCAGTTCCGCGTACGCGGTCTGCGCGTTCGTCAAACACTTTGGTTCTGTTCAAATCCACCCCGATATTCAATCGATTCTTGCCTTGCACGACCAAATGAGCGGCGTGGATACGACGCGCCCATTGGCATAAACGTAAAGGCGCGCGGCGCCCCCTCTGTTAAAAATCAATCACCGCGAGTAAAATCAATTTCAACGCGTCTCGAGCCAGAGAAATTGAAACATGATTCTCATCTATCTGACCATCGGTTGGGTTGTCGGCATCCTTGCCGCCTTCTTGGCGCGTCTGCCTACGCCGGTTTGGCTTGTCCTCGCGTTGCTGCCGCTCGGTTATCTCGCGCTCTTTTGGCGCAATCTCGCGCTGCGTAAATGGCATCTTGTTCTGATTTTTTTTATCCTCGGCGCGCTGCGTTATCAAATGGCGCTGCCCGATGAAATCGCGCAGCAATTAAAACAATTTAACGAACAAGGCAGCGCGTCGTTGATTGGCGTCGTCGTGTCCGAGCCGGATGTGCGCGCGACGCAAACGTTGGCGCGCGTGGCTGTTTCCAAAATTCAAACGCGCGGCGAGTGGCGCGATACGCGCGGCTTGGCGTTGGTTTCGACGCCGCGCGATACGCCGGTAAAGTATGGCGATCAAGTGCAAGTGGACGGCGCGCCCGAAACGCCGCCGGATGAGGCGGATTTTTCGTACCGCGAATATCTCGCGCGCGAACATGTCTTTACGCTGCTGCGCGGCGCGCGCGTGTACACGATTGCTTCCGGCAGAGGCGACGCATTCTGGGCGCGTTTGTACGAATTTAAAAACGCGGCGGAAGCGGCGATTGCGGAACTTGTGCCAGAGCCGAGCGCGGCGCTTCTCACCGGTATTTTATTGGGCAACGACAACGGCATTCCGCCCGATTTGAAACAAGCGTTTGCCGACACCAACACCGCGCATATCATCGCGATTTCAGGTTTTAATATCGCGGTGTTGATTGGCGTGCTGGCATTTGTCTTGCGCCGCCCTTCGTACGCGCTGCAAATGCGCGCGGCGAGCGCGCCGACAGACAGCCGGATGACGCGCGCGTTTACGCTGTTGACCGGACATCTCAACACAATTCTTATCATCGCGTTTTTGATTTTGTATACGCTGCTCGTCGGCGCGTCCGCGTCCGTCGTGCGCGCGTGCATCATGGGCGCGCTCGTCGTGATTGCCTTGGACGTAGGACGCGCGAGTTGGGCGTTCAATTCGTTGGCGCTTGCGGCGTTTGCGATGACCTTGCTCAATCCGTACGTTTTATGGGATGTCGGCTTTCAACTTTCGTTTTTGGCGACGCTGGGTCTTTTGCTTTACGCGCCGCGGATGCAAACGCGTCTTGAAGGATGGCTCAAACAGCGGATGACTGATTCGCGCGCGCGTCAACTGGTTGAATTTTTCAAGGATGCTTTTATCGTCACATTCGCCGCGTTTATTGTGACCGCGCCGCTCATCATTGTTTATTTTCAGCGTCTTTCGCTCATCGGTTTTTTAACCAATTTTTTGATTTTGCCCATCCAACCCGCCGTTATGATTCTCGGCGGCGCCGCGACGCTGTTGCAGCTAACGGCGCATGCGCTGGCAAGCATTCCGTTTCTCAGCATCGTCGTCGGCGCGCTCGCGCAAGCGCTGGCGTGGGGCGCGTACGTTTGTTTGCAATACACCATTTTGGTTGTGCAAGCCACCGCCGCCATTCCGTTCGGCTCGTTTGAGGTGACGCGTCTGGGCATGCCCTTGGCGCTTGTTTTTTACGCCGCGCTATTTATTGGCACATGGTTGGGCGTGAAACGCGTGGCAGAGTTATTTTTAACGCGCGTATGGCTTGCGATTGCGCTGCTCGCGTTGATTACGATATTCGCGTGGACAACCGCGCGCGCGTCCGATGACCCGCGCACGCGCATCGCATTTATCGCCGCCAGCGCGGGCGACGCCACTTTTATCCGCACCGCGAACGACCAACGCATTCTCATCAACGGCACGAATGAACCGAGCGTGCTGCTCAGTTTTCTCGGCGCGGAATTGCCGCCGTGGGATCGGCGTCTCGATGTAGTCATCGCGACGCATTTGGACGATGAAAATCTCGCGTCGCTCAACGCGGTCTTGGAACGCTACAATGTCGCCCAAGTCGTCGAACCGACGCAGCCCGCGCGGTCGGGAGTGAGTTATCCGAAATGGCGCGCCTTGATTCAAGCCGAGCCAAGCGAAAGCATTCTGGCGCGGCAAGGCACGCGACTGCGCGCGGGCGAAGCGACCTTTGAAATCGTGTATCCGTCCGCGGATTTGGATGCGTCGTACGTCGCGCTGCGAATGTTCGCGAACGGTCATTCGTTTTTGTTCGCGCCGGCGCTGCGTAAAACAGACCGCGACGCCTTGCTTGAAATTTCAAACGTGGCAGCTCCAGAGATCGCGGTCCTGCCCAATGAACTTGAAGCGGAATTTTTGGCGGAACTGCGACCCGCCGCGATTATTTTGTTCGTCGGCAAAAACGCGCGCGCGAAACCATCGGACGCGGTGTTGAACCTTTTGGCGCGCGCGCCGCTGCTGCGCACAGATGAGCGTGGCACGATTCGCTATTTTTTGGACGGCGCCAAGCTCACCGTTGCGTCGGATAAATGAGCGTTCTGCTTGCGCGTTCGCGCGAGTGCAATACAATATAACGCGATGGAACACACCTCAAGCATTTCCTATCCTCAAAGCATTCCCGAAGACAATCATTGGTGGTTCGCCACGCGCGCGTGGGCGATTGAAACATTTCTGGACCGCTTGCCGCAAAAACAAAATTTCGATGTGTTGGACGTCGGCTGCGGCGCGGGCAACATGATTCATCATCTCGCGCGTTATGGGCGCGTGCGCGGGATCGAAGTGGACGCGCGACCCGTCAAAATCGCGCAGCAGCGCGGCTATGACGTGCGGCTTGGCGACGCGACGCAAACCATCCCGTTTCCCGACGCGTCATTCGATGTGGTCACTGCGCTCGATGTGATTGAACATGTGGACGCGGATGAAAATATTTTGCGCGAAGCGTTTCGTGTGCTGCGTCCGAACGGCGCGCTGTTGATTACGACGCCCGCGTTTCAATGGCTGTGGAGCCACAACGACACCTTGAACGCGCACAAACGCCGTTACACCGCCGGCGAGCTGCGCGTCAAAATGGAACGCGCTGATTTTAAACTCGAGCGCCTCTCGTACAATTTCTTTCTCGTCTTTCCGCTCGCGGCGGGCATGATCGCGCTAAAAAATATGACGGGGAAAAACGCGGAACTAAAATCGCATCATTTTGACGACGAAGCGTATCAAGTGGATATGGAACCGGTCGCGCCCGCATTGAATACATTGCTGCGCGGCGTTGGCCACGCGGAGAATGGGTTACTGCGTAGAATAAATTTGCCGTTGGGGACTTCGCTGATTGCGTTGGGCATAAAATAAGCGGATGATTATCCGGATTCCCGGACCCCAAGGCTTTTCGAAAACCCTTGGGGTCCGGAAGCCCGCTACGTTTTCGAGATGCGGATAATCACCAAAAAACAAGTTCTCGACATTTTGGACAATGGCGCCGCCGATCTCCTTGCGCGGTCATTCCAATTCCTTTGCCTCTGCGGGCAGCTGGCGCACGCGTTTTAAATGCGCGCTCACCCGTTCATCGTCGCCATACGGATATTCGAAACCGAAATGTTCGGCGACGCGAACGGCGGCGGCGCGAAAAAGTTCGCACGACGCCTCCAGCGCATCCCAATTATTATCGTAAGCGGCATCCGCAAAAGTTTTTTCAAGCGTTTGCCACAATGGCGGCTCTAGATAACGCTGAAAATATTTGCCGAATTTGCCCGGATTTTGCGAGAACCGCGTCCGAACGCCAATGTGCCAAACCAGCATTTTCATGAGCTGCGCGCGCGCGATTTGGTCAAGCATGTATTTGGCGTAAATAATTTCGCGCCGCCACAACCCCTTGGCGACGTACGGACAAACCCACCAAAACTCGTTGCAGCAATCCGCGAACGCTTTGGCGCTGGGCGGCGCAGGCAAATTGTCGTCCGCGCGCAAAAGCGCGAACGGCTCGCCCCTTGCGTCTTTGTCCAAAAGCAAGATGCTCGGGCTTGCGCGCCCCAAGGCTTGAAATTTGACGGCTGTGAGCAAAGTAAGGTCAATGCGATTGCCGTCCGCAAACTGCATGAGATAAACAAAAGAATCATTATCGTTTGGCGGCGCGTCTGCCATCTCATTCGGCAGCTGCAAAATCATTCGCTCCCCAAAGCGGTCAATCCAGGCGGGCTCGCGTTTGAATGACGCAATCTCTGTGACGATATAGACAATATCATAATCCTGAAAAATATCGCGCGGCGCAGCGGAATTGGCGCGCGAACCGACCAAGATGACCGCGCGGATGCGCGCATCGTCTCGCGCGGTGTTCAGGATGAGTTCGTATATTTCTTGTTCGCTGCGCATAGCTCTCTGTGTGTCTAGTCCGTCGGTGGCGCGGGGCGCACGCGTATCACCTGTTCCTCGCGCGTCGTCACCAACCCTGGATGCGCGCCCGCGCCGCGCACGCGATGCACATTGCGGCGCGCAGTATAAATCACATCCACCGCGCCTTCGGCGCGCGCTTGCGAAAAATACGCGGCGAGCGACGCGGCATATTCCAATGTCGCTTGCGAAATGTCCGCGCCGTTCGATAAAATCACCACGTGCGAACCCGCATAGCCGCGCGCGTGCAGCCACACATCATCCGCTTTCGCGCGTTCAAAGGTCAACGCGTCGTTTTGTCGCGCGTTGCGCCCGACCAAAATCGCCGTCCCATCGCGCGCGGTAAACGCGCGCGGTTCGGAACGCGGCGCGCGTCCGCCGCCGCGCGATTTTATTTCAGGCAGCAGCCCCGCGTCGCGCGCTTGTTCCGCGACTTGATCAATGTCGGCGCGCGATTCCGCCGCGTCAAGGTCGTTGAGCGTTTGGTCCGCAAAAGCGAGTTCGTTCTCCGCCGCCGCGAGATATTCAGGCACGCGCGCTTGCGCGTCGCGCGCGCGTTTGTATTGGTCAAAATAGCGCTTGGCGTTTTCGACGGGCGTTAGCGCGGGATCAAGCGCAATCTCCAGCGTCAAGGTTTCGTTGACCTCGGCGCGCAAACGGGTTTGTCCCGGCGTCAGCGCGTATTGATAACCGAGAATCATCTCGCCGCGCAATTTCAATTTCTCGATTTCATCCAACGGCATGATTTCGCGCCGCAAACTCGCTACCTTGCGCCGCAAGCGCGCGCGCGCCGCGTCAACTTGCGCGCGCAGCGGAACTTTGACCGCTTCGTACGATTCTTCCGCGCCAAAGAATTGTTCCAACGCCGCGCTCATGGACGACACCTTTTCAACATTCGGCAAATGCGTCAACGCGAACGCAGCGACGGCGATAGCTTGCGACGCGTGCCACGCGAGCGAAGGCGCCGCCGGTTCGCGCCACAAGCGTCGCAGTTCCGCTGTCAAGGGCGCGCACTGGATCGGATTGAATCGCGCGTGCTGGTCGCCGCTCACGCGAAACGCGAGCTCGCGCGCCAGCAGCGGACTGGTGCCTGCGACAGTTTGCGTCAGGCGTTCCGCCAACGTCGCGCCGGACGCGCGTTCCAATAATGTTTCCAATTCTGGCGCGTCCAATGTCAGCGGGTCTGCTTTGCCTTGCGGCGGCGGCGGAACATAGCGCGCGCGCGGTTCTAACACACGCGCGCGTTGGAGCGTTGCCGGCACGCGGTAAAGCGCGTCGAGAATGATGCCGCCCGCGTCGAGCAAAATAAAATTCGTGCGCTGACTCATCAATTCCGCGACAAGCGTCGCAACCCCTTGTTCGCGCGAATCAAATTCAAAACGCAAACTGCGCTCGCGCGGCGCGACGAGAACCCGATTGATAAACGCGCCTTGCGCGTATTTTTTCAACAGCAGCAAAAACGGCGTGAGCGGCACAGCCGCGCTGCGTAATTTTTCCGTGACCAACAAGAGCCGCGGATTTTGCGTTTCAGCCGAAGCCAGCAGATAGCGCCGCTCGCGTTGGGCGTATATTTCCAGACCGACGACGCGCGGCGCGAGGAAAAAAATATTTTGCACGCGCCCGCCCGCAATCGTTTCATTAAATTCGGCGCCGAGCGCGCGCACGACGAGGGCATCTATCATCGCCCCGCATTATATCTGAAATCGCGTTGGCGGCGCGCGCCGCCGATCGGCTCGAAGATTTCGCGCCGTGGCGCGTTGGCTAAACTGTTCTGATGATTACCCGAATTTCCAGACCCCAAGGGTTTTCGAAAACCCTTGGGGTCTGGAAATTCGCTACGTTTAAGAGATAGATAATCGCCAGAAACTGTTGCTTGCAAACTTTTGCGCCGAATTCGACTATAGGGTTACGAGATGCAGCGCTTGCGGTTTCAACGCCACGCGCCAATGGCGTTCGCGCGCGAGATTCAGCCGTTCGTACACATACACCGGCACATCAATTTGCAAATCAAACGCGCGCGTGGGCTGCAACCGCGCGCCGTCGGACCGAAAGCGCAGCGCCACAGTATCGCCGTCGCTTTCCTCGTCCAGCAAAATACCCGTCAGCGTATTGCCGCGTTCTGCATTGGGACTATCGGGGCGCACCAACATAACGCGTTCGGGTCGCACGCACAACATGCCGCGCGCGTGCGGCGCCAAAGCGTGCGGCTCGACGCGCAATTCCATTTCGCCGACGCGCAGCGTGGTGGCATTGACAATTTGCGCGGGCAAAATATTTTTCACGCCAATAATTTCGGCGACGCGCGCCGTCTTGGGCGCGCGCAAAATTTCGCGCGGCGTCGCCATTTGCAAAATACGCCCCGCGTCCAGCACCGCCATTTCGTCCGCCAGCCAAACCGCTTCGCCCAAACCATGCGTGACAAAAAAAATATTGGCGCGCAAACGCTGCTGCAATGTTTTCACCTGACGGCGCAAATCTACGCGCGTTTGCGCGTCCAACGCCGAAAACGGTTCGTCTAACAACAATAGCGCGGGTTCAATCGCCAGCGCGCGCGCCAACGCGACGCGCTGCTGCTGTCCGCCGGAAAGTTCGGCGATGTTGCGCGCACCAAAATTTTCCAACTGCGTCAAAGCCAATAATTCACGCACGCGCGCGGCGCGCGCCGCGCGCGTTTTATTTTGCAAGCCATACGCGATATTGTCGGCGACGCTCAGGTGCGGAAATAGCGCGAGGTCTTGACGCATCATCCCAAGACGGCGCGCTTGCGGCGACAAATTGACGCCGCAAGCCGCGTCAAACAAGACGCGTTCGCCAATGGCAATGCGTCCGGCGTCAGGCGTAACAAAGCCGGCGATAGCCGCCAGCGTCAACGATTTTCCCGCGCCGCTCGCGCCAAACAAAACAATAATTTTTTCTTGCGGCGCGTTCAATTCCAAAGCGAGCGCAAAGGCGTCGAATTGTTTGTGAATCTGTATCGAGAGCATGGGATTTTTTTATCCTAGCGTCAAACCCTTTGGACTCTGCGCGCGCGCCGCGAACAAAATCACAAAGGAAACGACGACGAGAATCATCGCAAGCGCGAGCGCGCTGTCGAGGTTCGATTCCAAGCCGCTGTAAATGGCGAGCGGCATTGTCTGCGTGCGACCCGGAAAATTTCCAGCGAACATAATGGTTGCGCCAAATTCGCCGAGCGCGCGCGCCCATGTCATTAACAAGCCGCTGATGAGCGACGGCGCGGCGAGCGGCAGCGTAATCCGAAAAAATGTTTTGAAATTGGAAATGCCGAGCGACGCCGACATGCGTTCCAGTTTGCGGTCTACCGCGCCAAAACCCGCTTTCGCGGAACGCACATAAAACGGCGCGGCGACAAAGGTTTCCGCGATGACGACGGCGGCAGTGGTGAACGGCAATTCGATTCCCCATACTGAAAGCGCCGGTCCCAGCAGCCCGCGTCGTCCGAATGCCATGAGCAGCGCAATGCCCGCGACCGCCGGCGGCAGCACCATCGGCACATCAATCAACGTGTCCACCAGCGGTTTGCCGCGAAATTGTTCGCGCGCCAAAATATACGCGACTGGCGTGCCGATGGCGAGCGCGATGAGCGTCGCAAGCGTTGCCGTAATTAAACTTAGTTGTAGCGCGGCAAGCGTCGCCGCGCTCAACCAGGCGTCAATACCGAGCGGAATGGCGCGGAGCGTCAAGGCAAGGAGTGGTAGCGTAAGAAAAAGCGTGAGCAAGCTGGCGAGACCGAGCAGCGCAATGCGTCCGCTGTTGAAACGCGCGCGCGCCCGCGCCAAGTTAGCTTTAAAAATCGCCATGATGAAAAAAAACGCGCGGTATGCGTTTTGGCGCGCATACCGCGCAGCGGTCAAACAAAAATTTAACTGGGCGGAATAAAACCATACTTGAGCAGGATAGTTTGCCCCTGCGGCGACAAAATAAACTCGACCCATTTCGCCGCCAATGCCGCGTTCGGCGCGTCCTTTACGGTCGCAAGCGGATACAGCGCAATGACGTTGAATTGGTCCGGCACATCTATCATCGTCACTTGTTTTGCCGCCGTTTGCGCGTCGGTGGTGTACACCACGCCCGCATCGCCTTCGCCCAAACTGATTTTGCTCAATACGGCTTTGACATTATTTTCTTGCGATACGACATTTTTTAGCGTCGCGTCTTTGAACCCCGCGCCGAATGCGGCGTCCGTCGAAAGTTTATCGAGCATTTGGAGCGTATAGTTTCCTACCGGCACCGTCTTGTCCGCGACGATGAGTTTGATGCCCGGCTTGGCTAAATCTTGCAATGCTTTGAGATCGGCGGGATTGGTTTGCGGCACAATGACCACGAGTTTGTTGCGCGCAAAAACTTGGGGCGCGCCGTGAATCAATGCTTGTTTTTGCAAAGCGTCCATATTTTTTAAATCGGCGCTCGCGAACACATCTGCGCGGGCGCCGTTGCTGATTTGCGTAACCAAGTCCTGTGAACCCGCAAAGTTGAATTCAACATGACTGCCCGGATTCGTCTGTTCAAATGCCGCGGCGATTTCTTTGAACGCGCTCGTCAATGACGCGGCGGCGTACACTGTCAATGCGCCGTTGGCATTGGCGGCGGTGGCGGGCGCGACAATCGGCGCTGCGGTTGGGTTTGGCGTTGGCGTCGCGCACGCGCTTATTGTCAACATGACGCCAAGCGCAATCGCAAACAAGTGCATACGTTTCATAAAACACGCTCCTTTTGGTTTTCGCGCAAGTCAAGCTGTTTTTTGCGCGGCGTAGAATGCTTACGGTATTGGCTCAAAGCCATAATCGCGCCAGAGAGTTTGCGCTTGCGACGAGTGCAACGTCTCGATAAAACGCGCGGCTTGCGTCGCGTTGCGAGTGAAAGGCGACGCAAGCGCATAATAATTCGCGAAAATATTCAAACCATCGTCCGGTTTTACCAGCTGCAAACGCTGGCGATCTGGATTGGCTTGACTCGCGTACACAATTCCAATCTCGGCGCGTTGGTCGTACAGCGCGTTCAAGATGCCGCGTTCGTCGTCTGCTTGCACGCGTACCATGTCATTAAACTGCGCTGGAAAATCCGGCCCGAATGTGGCATCGTGGCGAAAATTTTCGAGCAAGGCGCGCGTGGCGGTTCCGAGCGACGTATTTGCGCGTGCAATCGCGATGCGGATGTCGGCGCGATTGAGGTCTTCTATCCGCTCAAACGCTGCGGGATTCGCGTTGGTGAAAACGATGACCAAGGGGTCGCGTCCGATTGGCTCGGCGGTGGAATCCGCGTACGCTTGTTTTGCCGCGTTGAGCAAAGCGGGGTCCGCCGAAATCACCAGATCCGCTGGTTGTCCCGCGCGCAATTTAGCGCGCAGCGCGTCCGGTTGCGCAAATGTCCACATCAGCTGCGCGTCGGGATGCGCTTGCTGGAACGCCGCTCCCATATCGCGCAGCGCGTTCGCCGCCGTCGCGTCGGCGTAAATGACGAGCGGCGCGCCAAAAGTTGGCGCGCGCGTGACTGTCGGCGCAAATGGCGCCGCCGCGCACGCCGACAAGCCTGCGAACGCCAGTATCCAGAAAAACGCGCGCGGCATCACCGCGCTTTGTTCAAAGGCGCCGCGAGTTGTTCGGCGCGGTAGGATTCGAGCCATTCTAAAATCGTATCTAATTGCGTGAGACGAAAGCTGCGCACGATTTCGCCAAATTCCGCGGCAGCCGGGACGGCTTGGAGCGCCGCGCGTTCGCGTTGTGTGGCGCGAATTTGCTGCATGAGAAATTGGCGCAGCGCGCGCCGCCCCGCCGCGCGCGCGAAATAGAGCCGCGCGAAAAAGTCCACGCGAAATTCGCGCAGACCGCGCGCCGATTGCCGCATCCACGCGTCGAACGCGTGTTGCCCGGCGGGCGTCAGCTTTAACATTTTGCGCGCGGGGCGGTTGTTTTGCGTGACCGCAATCGTTTTAATCCAACCGCGCGTCTCGTATTCTTTTAAAATCGCGTACATTTGGCTCAAGCCCAGTCGCCATGCCGGACCCAGCTGTTGGGTGAGTTGTTTGTGCAAATCGTAACCGTGCAGCGGGCCGGCTTGGAGAAAACCAAGCAGCGCGGGTTCGGGAGAGATGGTTGTTTTCATGCGATTGGAAAGCGGCGAATGGAATCAAGGATACGCGCCGCATTATATTCAATATATGAATATTCAGCAAGTGGATATACAGACGGCGCAAAAAAAACGCGCGCGGCGCCGCGCGCGTTTTTTTAGCGGCCCTGCCACCAATCTTTGCGCGAGCGCGGATCGAGGAACGCGCCGCGGTCGCGTATTGCCACCGCCACTTCGCCGCTAGGCGCATAGCCAATCGGTTGGCCCGGACGCAGCGCCGGCAGCGCACCGCGTCCGGCCGCTTGACGCGCATTGTACAGATTCAATAAACTGGCGTACACGCAGACGCCCTCGAGGTGCAGCGTGTATCCTTCAATCACATTGTCTTCGCCGGTGTATTTGAGCGTGACGCGATGCGCGTCCGCGTACAAAACCAATGCGACATAACCGTCGCCGATTTCATGACCAAAATCGGGCGTGAAAATTGTTTCGCCTTCGGACACCTGAAAGCCGGTCATGGTGACAGCATAATCTTCAATTAAATCGCCGCGCGAATTTGAACCCCAGTCCCAATCATACACCTGATAGGTGTGCGCGATTTCAGGTGTGCGGCGATCCGCGAACAAGCCCCATAACTGCGGCGCATCGCCGTCAGTCTGCCCGTCATAGTCCACCAGTCCGCGAAATTCATTGACGACGCGATAGCCGCGCATCGCCAAGTTCAAATCGGGATGCGATTCAGGCGAGCGACCTTCCCAACCGCCTGCGCCCAAGATACCGTAATCTCCTCCTCCGGTCGTGTCGCACGCGGCATTGAGCGCCAGCGTCGTGTTCATTTCGGGAGCGTTGGTTGGCGTTTCTGTCGCCGCGCTATTTTCAGTGGGCGCAAGCGTTGGCTCCGCCGTCGCGGGCGCAGTGGTATCCGCGCCGGTGGAATTGGCGACTTGGGTTGGCGCGCGCGTTTTCTTTTTGACCGGAGTGTTGACACGCGTCGGGGTGTGTGGAATGGTGGGAATGCGCGTGCGCGTCGGACGCGGCGTGCGTGTTGGACGCGGCGTTTCGGTCGGCGCAATGCGCGCGACTTTGGCGCTGCGCGGGGTGCGGGTCGGCGCGCGCGTGGGTCTCGATTCGGTTGCGGTAGGCGCGCACGCGGCGAGCATAAAAACGGCGACGCCAAAAGCGAGGAGATACCAGCGGGATGCGCGGAAAAATTTCGATTGCAAAATCAACGTTCTCGGTGCGGAGAGTCGGAATGCGCTACGATTCTAATGCAAGTGGTGAACAATGCCAAACAGACGCGACGCGCGCGTCAATACCAATCCGGCAGGACATCGGAATCAAACGGCTGCGGAGACGCGCTCGGCGCGGGTGTGACGTCGGGCGCGAGTTCCACCGGAAATTGTTCCAGTCCGTCGCGCGGCGTCACAAATTCCGCGCTGACCCAACCGAGCGAACCAAAGTCGGGATACGCAATCGCGAGCCATTGTTTGTCGGCGCTGCGCCCCAAAATATCCAACACAAAATCGCGTGGGAGTTTGCCCAAAGTTTCATAGGTGGTCGCGGGGCCAGCGCGCACGCGCAAGATTTCGGTGGTGCGATACGCGGCGAACGCGATGGAGGTAGGTGTTGGCGTCGGCGAAGCGCCGCGCGTCGGTTTGGCGGTTGGCGCTTGTGTCGGCGCGCGCGTTGGGCGCGGCGTGTTGGGCGCGGCGGCGGCGGCTTTTTCTTCGGCGGAGGGGGGAGGCGACGCTTTGAATTGCGCCGCGTATTCACGCGTCAAATCGAGATACAAATTGCCATACGTCACACTCGGCTCGATTTGGGAACCTTCGACCCATTCATTGAAACTTGTAATCACGACCAAATCGGGGCGCGTCAAGAGCGCCGCGTTCCACGTCGCGCGATAAAAATTTCCGTCGTCGCGACTGCGCGCGAATTTATCCGCGCGTGTCGTGCGCGTGTCGTCGTAACCGGGCATCACCGTCGCCACCCATAATTTATCCGCGCCCGCGCGCCGCACGCGTTTCGACCAATCGTTCAGAGTGTAATTGACGTCGGGCGACCATGCAATCGAATATAAATGGTGGCCGTCAAAGACGCGCTGATACGCGACGTTGACGCCTTCGGCAATCCAAAGCTGGTCGTGATTGGGGTCTACTTGCGCGCGAATTTCCGCCCATTCGTCCACGCTGCGAACTTGTTCGCGCCAAAAAAAGATGATGGGCTTGCCATTCACGCGCGCGAATGCGCCATGCGGCATCAACTGGTCGCGCACGTACGTCAGCGCGTTGACGAGCGCGTCGCGCGAACCGTATTTATTGGCTTCGAAATCAATCGTCGCGGAAAAATTTTTGCCGCTCGCAATGTCCAACATCATTTTGAAACGTTCGTCGGTGGGATTGCCGGGCCCAAGCCACGAAACGACAAACGAATCAATGCCCGCGCTTTGCGCTTGGTCAATGTGCCGCGCAATCGCGCCCGGATCGCGCGACACGTATTGCTCCGCAGGTAAATCGGAAACGAGATTGGGCGACCAAGTTTGTTCGTCGAACCACGCGTAATAAAACGCGAATACGCGCGGCGGATTATCGGCGTGCAAGGAAGGTGATGTGACGAGCAGGAGAGCAAAGAGGAATGGAACCGCAAGCAAACGCCATAGTTTTTGTCGAACCATGAGAACGGGCGGGATTGTAGCATAGAGTTAGAGGGGAGGCAATCTGAAACAAAAAACGACTTGCCAGCGCAAGTCGTTTTTTGTCTTTTATAGCGATTGTTTCGCCAACTGCTTGCCATTGCTCGCGCTTGCTTTTGGCGACACGCGATTTTCAATTTCCAATTCGTCATCTGCCGTCGGCTGTCCGTCGCCCGTCGTCTGTTCCTCCGCCCAGCGATGCAGCAATTCGTCCACATCTTCCAAATCAATTTGCTTGATGTCCGCGAGCGCTTTGACTTCAGCGGTAACGAGTTTGATTTGCGCGTCCGAGAGTTCGAGCCCGAGTTGTTCGGCGCGGTCTTTAATGGCGTTCCAACCGGTGAGTTTGTGCGCGATGGAAATGTAACGCGTGAGACCGAAATCTTGCGGGTCGAGAATTTCGTACGTTTCGGGTTTGTTCAAAATCGCTTTCGAGTGAATCCCCGCCTTGTGCGTGAACGCGGTGACGCCCGTGATGTAATTGTTGAACGGCACGGCGACGCCAACCATTTCGGCGACGAGTTGGTCCACTTTGCGCAATTTTTTTAATTTGTATTTCTTTTTCGTCGCGGCTTTATTGTGCGCGTACATGCGCGCGACGAATCCGCCGAGCGGCGTGATGCCGTTGCGTTCGCCGATGCCCAACACGCTCGTATCAATGTGCGTCGCGCCCGCGTCGAGCGCGCTGAACGAATTGGCAATCGCGCAGCCCGTGTCGTTGTGGCCGTGAAATTCAATGTCGGCATGCGTGAGACGGCGCAGCGAACTGATCAATTCATACACGCGGCGCGGCGTCGCAACGCCAACGGTATCGGCAATGCCCAAACGATTGACGACGCCCAATTTGTCCACCGCGAGATAGACGCGCATCAAATCTTTTTCTTCGCTGCGAAACGAATCTTCGGTGCTGAAACGCAATTCAATCTCGGGGGCTTGCGCGCGAATCCACGTCAACACCTCGCTCGCGAGTTGAATGATTTCGTCAATGCTTTTGCCGTGCGAAAATTCGCGCAGCATCGAAGAGGTGCCGATGACGACATCGAGACCGCCGACGCCGGTATCGAGCGCGATTTTCGCGTCGTCTTGATGACAGCGGATATGCGTGAGAATTTTCGCTTTCAAGCCGCGGCGCGCGATGAGCTCGCAATCGTCGCGACTGGCGGGCGACGCGAGCGGCGACGTGAGCTCTAAATACTCGACGCCAAATTCATCCAACGCGTCGGCGATTCTCACCTTGTCGTCTATCGTAAAATTCGCGCCGACAAATTGTTCGCCTTCGCGCAAGGTGGATTCGATAATGTTGAATTTTTCGAGGGACATGGGTTTTAGGTAAAAGAGGAAACAGGGAAATAGGGAAACAGGTATTTGCTTGTCTACCTGTCTACTTGTCTACCTATCTACCTGTCTCCTTATCTACTTGTCTACTTGCCTTTCCTGTTCCGCCAAAACTTGCTCCACCGCCTCAATCGCCGCATCCAATTCGCTTTTTTCAATCACCAATGGCGGCAGCATTCGCAAAACGTTCGGACCGGCGGGCAACGCGAATACGCCGCGTTCCAGCAACGCTTGCAGAATCGGCGTGACTTTGACTTTGAGTTCGACGCCGAGCATCAAACCCAACCCGCGCGCCTCGCGTATCAGCGGCGACTCGATGCGTTTCAATCGTCCGAGCGCGTACTCACCAAGTTCCGCCGCGCGCTGCGGCAAATTTTCTTCTTGAATCACCTCAAGCGTCGCGTTCGCGGACGCGCAAATCAAGGGATTGCCGCCAAACGTGTTGCCATGAATTTGCGGTTCGAGTTTGCGAATGCGTTCGGAAATGAGAACCGCGCCCATCGGCAAACCGCCCGCGATGGATTTTGCCACGCTGATTAAATCGGGTTCGATGTCGTAATGTTCTGCCGCGAACATTTTGCCGGTGCGCCCAAAGCCCGTTTGAATTTCGTCGAGAATCACCACCGCGCCGCGTTCGTGCGCGAGCTTGGCAATGCCTTGAATAAATTCGCGCGAGCCGGGTCTCACCCCCCCCTCGCCCTGCACAATTTCCAAAATCACCGCCGCTGTATTTTCGTCAATCGTCTGCGCGGCTTTTTCTAAATTGTCATAGGGTATAAATTTGAAACCGGGCACGAGCGGCGCGAACGGCTCGCGGTATTTTGGCTCCCACGTCGCGCTGAGCGAACCGAACGAGCGTCCGTGAAACCCGCGCATCATGGAAACAATTTCGGTGCGTCCCGTGTGATAGCGAGCGAATTTCAACGCCCCTTCATTCGCTTCGGTCCCCGAATTGGCGAGAAAGACGCGATTGATTTTCGCAAGCGGGGGCGAAATCTGAACAAGTTTTTCTTCGAGCATAGCGCGCTGGTCATTGTAAAAAACTTCGGTGGCAACTCCCAAACGCGCGGCTTGTTCCGCGATTGCGCTCACCACTTTTGGATGCGTGTGTCCGATATTCGCGCTGCCCTGTCCGCCGACGCAATCAATGTATTCTTTGCCGTCGCTGTCCCACAAGCGCGCGCCATGCCCGCGCACAATCGCGACCGGGCGTTTGGTGTACACGCCGCTGGTGTATTTCGATTCGGTTTCGATAATTTGTTGTGTGTTCATGTGAAAGGTAGATTGGTAGACAAGGAAACAAGGAAACAGGTGTGAGCATGTCCACCTGACTACTTGGCTACTCGTGTACGATTCCGCGCCGCGAGTTGCGCGGGTGTGATACAATAGATTAAGACGGAAGCTCGAAAGGGCATCCAGAAATAAAACGGTCAAACCGTTTTACCCGCCCCCACCGACACGGTCGCCCTCTGGGCGGCTTTCCTACATGCAGGAGCGTAGGATAGGTGGGGGTGTTTTATTTCTCTGGATACCACCACAAATCCACAAGTTTTGAATCTACATAGTCGTCGTAAGAGGATTCCCCATGAACGACTCGTTCAGCTAACGCTCCTGCAACCATATCCGCAAATTGTAATCCCGCTTCCGTTTCAGAATTGCGCGCAATCAATTTCTTGAACGCGCGAACCCGCGAGCGAGATTCATACAAGCGTGACAAATGTTTCCGAATTCCTGCCAACGTTTTTTCCGTTGTTTCACCGCGCTCTCCATCCACAACGAGGACTGCTTCCGCCAAATCATTCGGCAATGCTCGTACAACAAGCTCGCCCAACGCAAACGCGTATAATTCTGTGTCGAACGCCGAGAAACTTTTCGGTAGATGACTCTTGTCAATTATGGCGGCACGAATCTTGAGGTTCAAGGCGCGCAGCAAAACAAAGAACGCCGCGCGCCGCTCGACAGAACGCGTGCTGTGATAATGAAACTCGAACTGTTCATGGAGACTCAGTGCAACGCGCAAACGCTGCAATTCATCGCGCAGCGTATCTGGTTCGGTCGTCTCCACAAGAACCAAAACAAAATGCAGAGACGCTCCGCGACGAACGTCTCGCCCCGGGTCCCCACTCTCATCCATAAACGCATAAACCGTCGGCGCGCGTTTGCTCATGTGTGATTAAAAAAATGCAGCGCGACTCAACGCGTCGCAATCAAAAAGATGCCAACTGCCGCGAGCGCGAAACCGATGATGTACTGCCAATTCCATCCTTCGCGGAAAACGAGAATGCCGAACAATGCCGCGACGGCGATGCCGCCCATTCGCACCACCGGCGTGCCAATCGAAAGATTGACGCCTTGCGAAAAAAGCAAAAATACGATTCCGGTGAAAATGCCAAACGCGATGCCGGTAATGGCTGACCATGTTACTCCATCCTGCGTAACCAAGAGCGGTTCATGCGCGCGCGTCCAAATCGTCCAAACGAGCGGCGGCAAAATCGCGACGATGGCATAAATCAACGTGCCGAGCGCGGGGCTAATTTTTCCGGACGTTTGCTTGATGGAAAAATCCGCGAAACCCAAGACCAGCATCCCCGCAAGAAAAAAGAAAATCGTCGTCGCTGACAATTTCATACGCTCCTTTACTCGATAACGGTCCCTTTTGCGGCTAACGCGTTTTGAATCGGATGCTCGACGCGTCCATCTGCAAAGACAACTTGCGGCACGCCCAACTTTAATGCTTCGCTCGCGCCCAACACTTTTTTCTTCATACGCCCTTCCGCGAAATCAATGGACGCTTCCACTTGCCTCTTGTCAATGTGCGTGATGAGCGACGACTCGTCGGGAAAATTTTTCATCAGCCCGACAACGTTCGTGAGAATAATCAATTTTTCCGCGCCCACCGCGCCCGCAATTATCGCCGCCGCGCGGTCGCCATCCACATTCATCGCGTCGCCTTGATACGAAATCGCGAGTGGCGCGATGACGGGCAAATAATTCATGTCCAATAACGCGCGCAACAACTCCGCGTTCACCTTTTCCACGCGCCCCGTGTAATCGTCGCGCAAAATTCTTTGCTTGCCGCCCTCGATGATTCGCACCGCGTCTTTGCGCGTCCCTTCCATCACGCGCCCGCTCACGCCGCTCAAGCCGAGCGCGTTCACGCCGCGCTTTTGCAATGCTTCGACGAGGAACGTGTTGATTTTTCCCACCGCCGCCATTGTGTAAATTTCGAGCGTTTGGCGGTCCGTGTAACGCCACGAAAAGCCCTGCGGCGACGTGACATGTTTCGCGGGATACCCCACCTTTTCGCCGAGTTCGTTCGCTTCGTTCCCCGCGCCGTGAACGAGGATGATTTTTTGTCCCGCCTTGTGCAATTCCGCCGCGTCGTCGCACACATAATCCATATTGATGCCGCGCGAGCCGCCGATTTTGATGGTTATCATAGTTGAGGATTAGAGACTGGAGATTAGAGATTGAATTTCTCGGAATAATTCGCCGTAATTCACATTTTCAAAATCATTTGTGTTGACGCGAATAATGCTTCCGCCAATATCAAGCGGCTGATAAGAACCTTGCGCCAGTCGCGCGCGATATTCAGCGTAAATTGTTGTGTCTACGTTCCCGGGATGCCGTTCCCCCGATTCCGCGCGTTGATTGAAACGCGTCAATAAAATTTCGTCATCCGCTTCCAACACAATTTGGATTGGATAAAAATCGTATTTCTGTTTTATTTCTAAAAAACGCGGCGTGACGATTTTGCTGTCAAAATTAAATTCGAGCAGAAACGAATTTCCCGCGCGCAGTTGAATTTCGGCAAAGAGATAAATCAGTTCGTACGTCGCGCCGCCCAGTTTTTTGGACCACGCGCGGTCGCTCCAGCCCAACGTGTCAAACAGTTTTTCTTTGATGTCGTCGCGCACAAGACATGGCAAATTCAAATCAAACGCCAATCGTCGCGCCAGAGTTGTTTTGCCCGATGCGGGATGACCGGTAACAATAACAAGTGCGGGAGTCTCCAATCTCCAGTCTCCAGTCTCTCGTCTCCAATCTCCAATCGCTAAATCGGATGCAATCCGGGAAAATCCAACGCGGTTTTTTCGTCGAACCCGCACATCACATTCATACTTTGCACCGCGCTGCCCGCCGCGCCCTTCATCAAATTATCAATCGCGCAGATGGAAACGACGCGGCCCGTTTTTTCATCGAGTTCAAAACCCACGTCCGCGTAATTCGAGCCAGCCAAAATTTTGGGTTCGGGAACGCGATAGACGCCCGTTTTATCCTTGACGATGCGAATGAACGGCTCGTCGCGAAACGCGCTGCGATACGCCTTCCACAAATCTTTTTCCGTAATCGGCTTGTTGACGAAAACGTGCGCCGCCGCGAGCGCGCCGCGCACCAAATCCACCGACGTAATCGTCATGTGAACATTGGTTAATTTCAATTCTTGTTCCACTTCGGCGGTGTGACGGTGGCGCGTGGGCGCGTAGGTGCGAATGACGGAGGAACGTTCGGGATGATGCGAACCCGCGTTGGGCGAATTGCCGCCTTCGCTCGAACCGACTTTGACATCAATGATGATGGGTTTCGTTTCGTCAATCAATCCCGCTTTGACGAGCGGCAGCAGCGCGAGATTGCTGCACGTTGCGTTGCAGCCGACGCCGCTGATGTGCGACGCGGTTTTCATTTCCGCGCGATGCAGTTCGGGCAAACCGTACACGAATTTTTCGAGCCACGCCGCGTCCGCGTGTGCGCCGTACCATTCGTGATATTTCGCCGCGTCGCGCAAACGAAAATCCGCGCTGAGGTCAATAATTTTCGGCGCGAGCGACGCGTAATGCGCGATATTTTTTTGCGCTTCGCCATGCGGCAGCGCGAGAAATAATAAATCGCACGGTTGCAATTCCGAACGCGCGGTGTATTGCAAAGTCGTTTGCGCGCGCAGGTTCGGATGTGTTTGATACACGTACTCGCCCACGCGCGATTCCGATGTGACTTGGGAAATTTCGATTTGAGGGTGGCGCAGCAGGAGACGCAAGAGTTCGCCGCCTGTGTAGCCGGACGCGCCAACGATAGAGATGGTAGTCATTTTGGATTTATGATTTATGATTTTTGATTTATGATTTCGCCTTTTCCCACCGCCAACACATAGTCAATAATTTTGTTCGGAATATCCACGCCCGTTGTCGCGATGCTGTTGCGAAATTCAATCGTGTAATTGACTTCGTTGATGAGAAAGCCGCGCTCAGCGTCTTCTAAAACATCTACGCCGGTGATGCCGCCGCCCACCGCGTTGGATGCCGCGACACAAATTTCATTCAGTTCGGGCGTGACGGGACAATTCGACGCTTCGCCGCCGCGCGCCGTATTGGTAATCCAATGTTCGGCGGAGCGATAAATCGCGGCGATGGTTTCATTCCCGACGACGAACGCGCGAATGTCGCGTTTGGGTTTGCGAATGTATTCCTGAATGTAAAAAATGGAATGGTGGTACGAGCCGAGAATTTCTTTGTGTTCGAGAATCGCTTCGGCGGCGTCGCGGTCATTGATTTTGGAAAGCAGTCGCCCCCATGAGCCAATCGCGGGCTTGAGAATGACGGGATAACCCATTTCTTCAATCGTTTTGAGCGCGGCTTCGGGCGTGAACGCGACGACCACTTGCGGCGATGGCACGCCCGCGCGAAATAACGCCGACGATGTGACCAATTTATTGCCGCACACATCGGCGGTATGCGCGGTGTTGACCGTCGGGACGCCCCAATCGTTCAAGATGCGTAATGCGTATAACGCGCGCGAATGATTGATACAGCGTTCGAGGACGACATCGTATTTGCGCCACGCGTCAGGATTGCCCAAATCGAACGCAATGTCGCGGTCGTCAATGCGGTCATAATCAATGCCGCGCGCGTCGAGCGTTTCAAAGAGAATTTTTTCTTCGACGCGCGCGCGAGAGTAGAGAACGGCAAGTTTCATTTTTTAGGTAGAGACTGGGGACTAGAGACTGGAGAATGAAAAAGAGTCTCTCGCCTCTAGTTTTCAGTCTCTTTCACTCTCCCCAATCTTCTTCTTCTTGCGGCGCGAGGTCGAGTTCCAGCGGGTTTTCGTTCACGACTTCGAGTTCCGCGCCGCAATCCGGACAAGAAATAATTTCACCGCGTATTGGCGCGCTCTGGAATGAAATCGCGCCGCCGCATTCGGGACATTCGGCTGTATTCATGAGATACCTCCTCCGGATAACAAAAAATCAGCCCCCGCCAAACCGTCATTGGTGAGGGCTGAAAGAGTGGACGATACATGAGCTGCGCGCGGCAGCGTCGGATAAATCAGCTGACATCTCGGCGCTCACGCGCGCGGAATTTTCACAATTTTGTGTTATGACAGCGCGCGTGAATTGTCGCATAATATAGCGCTATCAATATCGCGTGTCAAAAATTTTGCGACACGCGTATTTTTTATGCGCGACATATTCGCGCAAGGCGATTTGACGCGCTGTCGAGCGCCGCGTATTTTATGCGTAAAAAAAACGCGCGCTGCCAGTTCGCCGCGCGCGTTTCCAAAATCGGCTGTGTCGCTCAAACGGCTACGACCGAATCTTGCGTCCCGAAAATATTTGGCGCCACCGCATCGGCGTGCGGGTCGGTTGTCCAGCGTTTGTCATCCAAATAATACTTGTAACGATATTGCTTGCCGCTTTCGAGATTCAACGCGACGCTGAAACTGCCGTCTTTTTTACGTTTCATCGGATTCGCCGACGGATTCCAATTATTGAATTCGCCGACGAGCGCCGCTTGATGAGTGTCAAGTTCGGGCGTAAATTCAAACGTGACCTTGACTGTCCCTTTTTTTGTCTTGAGATAGCTCTTGTTCATGGTTCTGCTCCTTGAGTTTTTGCATTTCCAGCGAAATGCGTCAGATTGAAAATTCGCGAAACGTACTTACCCCATTGTAAGCAGAACTGGCTTGAAAATTCTAACCGAACTTGGCGCGGACGCCAAATCACGTCGCATTTTTGGGCGAATCGAATTCGCGCCAACGAAAACGCAAAGCCTGCCTCGCAGGTTGGAAAGCTAGTCTGCGAGGCAGACTTGACGCCCTTGTTGCCGCGCTTTCCAAACGCTTGAGGTGATGCTCAAAATCGTGACGCGCATTCTACAGCGCAAAAATCTTTGACAATGCCATGTGGTTATGTTAAGATGATTCCGTATTTTTCGCGCGAATTATTTTTCGAGCGTGCCCGTTATGATTTGTATTTGTCGGTTCAACTATAGAGTTTCGCACACTGTTCACCGGTTCCGCAGCTTGAACTCACCTTGAACCGGATGCTCCGTTTCTACCTGATTGGGTTGGTCTGGCTTGGCGCGGTTTTTCGCTCCCGCGCCGTTCCAGAGACACTCCCGATTACCAAGTGTGCCGCTGTGGTACACTTTTTTTTTCTCGCGAACCTGCGTTCGCGCATCAATTATCCGTCAGTTTCCGTAGATTTCGCGCTTGTGGCGGCTTTATGCCTGTGCGAGGAGGCGCCCATTATTCGCAGTACGGTTATCGTGCTGTAACTCGCGCCGCGCATCACGCGAATCCCGGGAGGTTGTATGTCAATCGAATTTGTGCTGCGTTTGATTGGCATGGTTGTGTTTGCTGCCATCGGTTGGCGCATTGGCGAAGCGCTGTCCACGCAGCCCGACCGTGACATTCGCTTTATTCTTGTTTTGCTCCTTGCCGGCGCCGCGCTCGGCTTGCTCATTACGCCGTGGTTGACGATCCGCCCCTATCGCTGGTTCCGGCGACAGATACGCCGCGTCCCCGCGCAGCAGCTGCTTGCCGCCACAGTGGGTCTCATCGTCGGCTTGATTATCGCCACCCTCACCGCGTTTCCGCTCTCGCAGCTGCCGCCGCCCTTTAACAGCATCTTGCCGTTCGTGTCCATGATTCTCTTTAGTTATATCGGCGCCTGGGTCATGATTATGCGCGAACGCGATATTTTTAATCTCTTTGGCGGACGCTTGGCGCGCGAAGGCGCGCGCGGCAAAACCGCCGCGCCGGACGCGCCTTCGGAACGCGTCATCTTGTTGGATACCAGCGTCATTATTGACGGACGCATCGCGGATGTATCGCGCACCGGTTTTTTGGATGGCGCTTTGACTATCCCGCGTTTTGTGTTGAATGAATTGCAGCATATCGCCGATTCATCCGACGCGCTGCGCCGCAATCGAGGTCGGCGCGGTTTGGAGATGCTCAATAAATTGCAAAAAGAGTCCGTCGTGCCGATTCGCATCACCGATATGGATATCGAAGATGTGCGCGAAGTGGACGACAAATTAGTGCGCCTCGCCAAACAGCTGCGCGCGCCCGTGCTGACTAACGATTTCAATTTGAACAAAGTCGCGGAATTGCAAGGCGTGCGCGTCTTGAACGTGAATGAGTTGGCGAACGCGCTGCGCGCCATCGTCCTGCCCGGCGAAAATATGCACGTGCGCTTGGTGCAAGAAGGCAAAGAGCTGGGGCAAGGCGTCGCGTATTTGGATGATGGCACAATGGTGGTCGTCGAAAACGGCAAAAAATTTATCGGCAGTAGCATTGACGTGACCGTCACGCGGATGCTGCAAACCAATCAAGGCAGAATGATTTTCGCGACGCCGACGAACGGCAAATAAAAAATAATCGCTTGCCGCGTCCAGCGCGGCGAGCCGCAGGTCTGATGCCATGCCCTTGTATCTGTACAATACTCTGTCCCGCCAAAAACAAGCATTCACGCCGCGCCATCCGCCGCATGTGGCAATGTATGTCTGCGGTCCAAATTTGTATGGGCCCGCGCACATCGGTCACGCGCTCTCGTACATTATTTTCGATACGCTCAAACGCTATCTGAAATTTCGCGGTTATGATGTCAAGCACGTCCAAAATTTCACCGACATCGAAGACCGCATCATTGCCACCGCGCGCGAACAAAACACCACGATCGAGGCGTTGGCGGAAAAATATATCGCGCGCTTTTTGAACGAAATGGACGCGTTGAATATTCAACGCGCCGACGTATATCCGCGCGCGACGGAAGCCATCTCGACGATTATTCAAATGACGCAAGGTTTGATTGAAAAAGGCGCCGCGTACGAAATAGAGGGCGACGTCTATTTTCGCGTGCGCGCCGACGCCGATTACGGCAAATTGACGCATCGTTCGCTCGACGAAATGGAAGCGGGCGCGCGCATTGCGGTGGACGAACGCAAACACGATCCGATGGATTTTGCGTTGTGGAAAGCGTCCAAAGCGGGCGAACCTGCGTGGGCTTCGCCATGGGGTCCGGGGCGACCGGGCTGGCACATTGAATGTTCGGCAATGAATTTGGAACAGCACGGCGAACAGATTGATTTGCACGGCGGCGGTTTCGATGTCATGTTTCCGCATCACGAAAACGAAATCGCGCAATCGGAATCGTACACCGGCAAAGAATTTTCGCGCTATTGGATGCACAATGCGCTCTTGCATTTGCCCGGCGAAGAAAAAATGACGCGGCATCTCGGCGGCTTGGTGTATATTCCCGACGCGTTGGCGCGCTATAGCAGCGACGCGATTCGCGCATTCATTCTCGGCACGCATTACCGTTCGCCGCTCTCTTGGACCGACGAAGGCGTGACTGCCGCCGAACGCGGCTTGGAACGATTGCGCGCGGCGAGGCAAGACGCGGTTGCGCCTGCGTTGACTGACGCCACGCCCACCGCGTTGACGCAAGCGGCTTGGGAGACGCGCCAGAAATTTATCACGCTGATGGACGACGATTTGAATACCGCTGGCGCGCTCGGCGTCTTGTACGATTTGGCGCGCGAGATTAACCGCGCGCGCGGTCAAGGCGCGTCAGCCCAAGACCTCGCGCCCGCGCAGGCGACGCTTGTGGAATTGACTGGCGTATTGGGTTTGACGTTAAAGGAACCCGAGCGCGCGGTTAGCGCCGCGGACGCGGCAAGTATCAACGCGCTCGTCGCCGAACGCGACGCGCTGCGCGCCGCGAAAAAATACGCGGACGCCGACCAAGTGCGCGCGCAACTGTCCGAAATGGGCGTCGAAATCGCGGATTCGCCGCAAGGGACGACGTGGAAAAAAACGCGATAGCGCGCTGATGAAGCAGCGCGCTGGCTTTCTGCCATGAGCGAGTACATTTTTGGACGCAATGCGGTTTTGCAAGCGTTGCGCGCAGGCACAGAGGTGCACCGCGTCCTGCTCGCGCGCGGGACGAAACGCGATGGCATGTTGGGTGAAGCGTTGCGCGCGGCGCGCCATAATGACATTCCTGTTGTCGAGGTGGAACGCGACGCGCTCGACCGTTTACTGAAACGCGGCGCGCTGCATCAAGGCATCGTCGCCGAGACGGGCGAATTCGAATATGCGACGCTCGACGAAATTTTAGAATTGGCGCGCGCGGCGGACGAACCGCCCTTTTTATTGCTGCTCGATAATGTGCAGTACGTGAAAAATTTTGGCGCGCTGCTGCGTACCGCCGAAATCGTCGGCGCGCACGGCGTCCTCATTCCCGAACATCGGCAAGCGGGCGTGACCGCAGAGGTGCGTAAAGCGTCGGCGGGCGCGGTGGATTTTTTGAAAATCGCCCAAGTGACAAATCTGGCGCAGACGATTGAGGAATTGAAAAAACAAAATATCTGGGTCGTCGGCATCGAAGAGGCGCCCAACGCGCTGTCGTACGCGCAAGGCGATTACACGATTCCTATCGCGTTCGTCGTGGGCAGCGAAGTGGATGGGCTGCGGCGGTTGACGCGCGAAAAATGCGATTATTTGGCGCAATTACCCATGTGGGGCAAAACGCCGTCGCTGAATGTGTCGGTGGCGGGTTCGATTGTGTTGTATCACGCGCGCCAGCAGCGCGCGGCAAAAGGAATCGGCGCGCCGCCGCGCAACTGAACTATCCTCAAATAAGCGTAAAAATTTGACGCTAACGTCTATCGCGCATATAATTTCCGCTTGCTGTGGGCGGATAGATATTATGCTTGCCGCGCAAGTTTCAGATGCCGACGTAGCTCAATCGGCAGAGCAATAGTTTTGTAAACTATCGGTTCTCGGTTCGATTCCGAGCGTCGGCTTGTCAAAAGCATAATCTTTTATGGGGAGACCGCGGAGATGGCGAGCCGCGCGTGACTGTAAATCACGTTCCGAACGGATTAGGGGGTTCGAATCCCTCTCTCCCCACTCTTGATTTTTGGTGGATGATTTGAAAATCGAACATCAAAAATCCGAAATCAAAAATAAGCGCACGCCCTCTTAGCTCAGTTGGTAGAGCGCGTTCTTGGTAAGAACGAGGTCTCGGGTCCAAGTCCCGAAGAGGGCTCACCATTTCAATCAAGGAGTTATCTCGGATGGCAAAAGGAAAATTTGAACGCAACAAACCGCATGTGAACGTCGGCACGATTGGACATGTGGATCACGGCAAGACCACGCTCACCGCCGCGATTACCAAAGTCTTGGCGATGAAAAATCCGAACGTCTCGTTTCGGGATTATGGTCAAATTGACAATGCGCCCGAAGAACGCGCGCGCGGC
>JAJTXZ010000139.1 GCA_021463195.1 Anaerolineae bacterium | reverse complement strand
AACGGGCCGTGGGTGTTGGGCGATTACAAGAGCGACTTGAAAGATAATCTGGGAGTCGTGCCGATGCCTGCGGGACCCAAAGGCGCGGCGAATCCGCTTTCGGGCATTGACGGTTGGTATTTGAATGTCAATACTCCCGCCGATAAAGCGACGCAGGCGTTCAATCTTTCGCTATGGCTCACCAGCGCGGACGCGCAAAAGATTTATGCCGACGTTGCTGGCGCGCCGACGGTGCGGACAGATGTAACGGCGTCGGACCCATTAGTGGCAATGTTTGCGCAAGCTGGCGCCGGCGGTTTCCCGCGTCCGCAATCCGCAGAATTTGGCAACTTTTGGACGCCGTTCGGCGACATGTTCACCAAAGTCTTGGAAGGCAAATCCACCGCCGCGGATGGCGTGAAAGAAGCGTGCGCGGCGATGAATAAAGCGAATGGGAAATAGAACGCAAGCGATAGGCCGCGCAGGCAAGGCGCCTGTTTGCTGTCGCAAGCGTGATGTAAGGTAAAGGATGACCCGAAGGGCGGCTGTGATGCGTGGTGTCGCAAAAACCCTTCGGGTCAATTCAAATTCAAACGGCGCGCGTTGACCTCACAAGCTCGGACGCGAGACGCGCGCAGCCAATCTTTTTCGCCCGGCGCGGGTTCCGGGCAATCAAGGATATATACTCATGGCAACGATGACCCAGAACTCGACCCAACCGCATTCGCCTTTTTGGAAATTCCTCCGTAATCTTAACCCCTACCTATACGTTCTGCCCGCGCTCGTTATTATGACCATTATTACGTACTATCCAATGGCATATAACGTGTGGATGTCGTTCACCGATTACGGCATCAAAAATTTGCGCGTCAATGCGCCTGCGCCCAATATCGTGGGCTTGCAAAATTACATTGATATCCTGACCGGCGCCATCGCGATTCCCAATTTTAATTTTTGGTATACGCTCGCGTTTAATCTGTGGTGGACTTTTTCCAACGTGATTTTTCACGTGTCCATCGGCATTCTGATCGCGGTCATTTTGAATACGCAGGGGCTTTGGTTCCGCGGCATCTATCGCGCGATTTTTGTTTTACCCATCGTGATTCCGACGCTCGTCGTCGGCACGGTATGGCGCAATATGTTTGACGCGGATTATGGCGCCATTAATCAAATCCTCGCCTGGGTCGGCGGTATTTTTGGAATGCCCGAAGCGGTCTTTCACATTCGCTGGATTGATCAAGTGGACCCGCCGATTTCGTTTATTCCTTTGCCGCTCGCGTATTACGCGTTGCTCATTACGAATATTTGGCTGGGGTGGCCCTTTATGACGATTGTCGCCAGCGGCGCGCTGCAATCTATCAACAAAGAATATTATGAAGCCGCTTCGATGGACGGCGCTTCGCCGGTGCGTCAATTTTTTAGCATCACGCTGCCGCTGCTGCGCCCCGCCATGATTCCCGCCGCCATGTACGGGATGATTGTGACCTTCAATTTGTTTAATCTCATCTATTTCATCACGCAAGGCGGTCCGCTGCGACAGACCGAGATTTTGGTGACGACGGCGTTCAATTTGGTCAACGCGCAGCGTTTGTATGGTGTCGCCGCCGCGTTCGGCGTCTTTGTGATGCTTATTTTGATTCTGCTCACCACTGTCACCAATCGCGTTTCGCGCGCGACCGAAAGCTATGACGCCTAAGCGAACGAATTGAAAATCGGCTGTGTATTTTGGAGGAATAATGGCAACCGCCCAAGGACCCCTTATCACGAATAAAGAACCGGAACGCGCCGCGCCGTTTGTGCCAAAAGAAAAACCGCTGCGCCTGGGCAAACAACTCGCGCTGCAAGCGCTGTTGTTATTGATCACGCTCACGGTTATGTTTCCGATTTGGTGGGTTGTGAGTATGTCGCTTGACCCGCGTGGGTTGCGCCCGTTGACGCTGACGCTCATTCCCGCCAACGCCTCCTTTGAGGCATATGCGGCGGTAATTGACAAGCCGACCAACAATCCTGTCTCGTTCTGGACGCTCGCGCGAAATAGCTTGATGTTGGCGGGAAGCGTTTCCGTCCTTTCGGTGTTGATTGGCGTCTTTGCGGCGTACGCGTTCGCGCGGTTCAAATTCACGGGACGCCAATTTTTAATGATGGCAATCATTATCGTTCTGATGCTGCCCTCCATTGCTTCGCTCGCGCCGCTCTTTGTGCTGCTCAATAAAGTTCAGTTCACGATTGGCGACGTCAATTTTAATTTACGCAATTCTCTCACCGGCGTCGGACTGGCGATTATTTCGGGCGCGCTGCCCTTTGCGATTTGGAACCTCAAAGGGTATATTGACACAATCCCCAAAGAGTTGGAAGAGGCGGCGCTGATTGATGGCGCGAATCCAAATCAAATCTTTTTTCGCATTATGCTGCCGTTGGCGATGCCCGCGCTCGCCGTCACCGCGTTCCTTGGTTTTCTAACCGGTTGGACCGAATTTGCCGTTTCATGGCAATTCCTGACCAATCCGCAAGATTTCACGCTCGCAATGGCGCTGTGGAATATGACGGGACAGTACGCGGCAAACACGCCTTGGTCAAGATTTTCCGCGATGGCGATTCTCGTAGCATTGCCCGTCGCGGTTGTTTATCTTTCCCTGCAAAAATATATCGTCGGCGGTCTCACCGTCGGCGGCGTCAAGGGCTAAGGGACTGGTGGTTGCCGGCACGCAGCGGTACGCAGCACGGGTGTAGTTCACATTGGGGGTGAAATTTGAGATAATGGGCTATCCTTCCTGACAGGAGATGATGCCCCATGAAAACGTCCACGGTAAAACTCACCCG
>JAJTXZ010000138.1 GCA_021463195.1 Anaerolineae bacterium | reverse complement strand
AACCTGTCACGTCTGTCACGTCTATGGAGGCGAATCAATGACTGCACCCGCGTTGGAAAAACTCACCATCGAACATTTTCGCGGCGCGGTCAAGCCCTTTACACTCAAATTCGACCCGTCCAAAAAACTGACGATTATCTATGGCGAGAATGGCACAGGGAAATCTACCATCTGCGACGCGCTGGACTTGCTTGCCTCCGGTCAAGTTGGCTCGCTCACGAATCGCGGCTTGGGCAAAACAAACAACTATTGGTATTCGGTTGGCAAACGCGCGGCGGATGTGGCAGTCACGCTCGAGTATAACGGAAAAGCGTGCCGCGGCACCCTTCGCTCGAATGGTGTAACCATTGCGCCGCCCGATGCGCGCCCGCGAGTCGAGGTGCTGCGACGCGCGCAAATCACTTTACTCTTGGAGGCGCGCCCGGGCGAGCGTTATGAAGCGATTCGCCGCTTTGTGGAAGCGCCGGGAGTGGAAGCGTCGGAAGCCGCGTTGAACGATACCGTCAGAGCGGTTCAACTCCAAGTGGATACCGCGTTGACGCGCGTACAAGAAAACCGCGAGACGATTCATCAATTTTGGGAAAAGGCGGGCAAGCCGCGCGCGGGCGCGTTGGAGTGGGCAGCGCAAGAAATCGAACGCGACACAGACGCTTCTGATTTGGAATTGGATGCCGTGGGCTATTTGCAGCGCGCGTTCGAACGCTTGTTGGAATATCCCGCCAAGTTTGAGAGCGCGCAACTCAAGCTGGATGCCGCGCTCGCCGCGCACAATGAGGCAGCAACGGCGCTCGAACAAGCAGTGGACCAAACGAACGGAACGACGCGTGAGCTGGTCACATTGTTAGAGGCAGCGCAAGCTCATTTGAGCAAACATCCCGAAGCGGACGTTTGCCCGTTATGCGGAAGCGCCGAACGCGCGCGCGATTTGGCGGCGCAAGTTCAGATGCGGCTGGGCGCGTTTGAATCTCTCCGTCAAGCGCAAGCCCAAGTTCGCGCGCAAACGCAAGCCGTCGAAACCGCCAAACAACAACGCGACGCCCTCGCGCAGTTGGCGCGTGAACACGCGGCGGACTGGGACATTGCGCGCAAGAATGAACAGTTGCCCAAGGATACGCCATTGCCGCCGCAAGCGCTCAACGCTGAACCCGCCGCATGGCGCGCATGGCTCAATTCGTACTACCACCTGCTCGCGCGCTGGAAGCAAATGGAGACCGAGCGCCTTGACCGCAAGCAGTTTTTGGGAACACTGCAAGCGGCGATGCAAACGCTCAACGAGAACACTGCCGCGTATCAGGAATTGCACGACCTCGTGCCACGTTTGCAGCGAACCTTGGAAATCGTCCGCGCAGAACGCCGCGCGTTTACCGATAGAACGTTGGCGCGCATTGCCGCAGAGGTGGGACGCTTGTACGAAAACATTCACGTAGGCGAAACGTTGAGCGCGATTTCGCTGGAACTGGACCCGAAAAAACGCGCGTCACTGGAAATTGGCGCGAGTTTTCCGGGCGCGAGCGGCTCACCGCCGCAGGCATATTTTTCGGAATCGCATCTTGATACGCTTGGGCTGTGTATTTTTATCGCCATGGCCAAGCTTGACGAACCTGCAAACAAGATTTTGGCGCTGGATGATATTTTGGGGAGCGTGGATGAACCGCATGTTGACCGTCTCGTGCAGATGTTGTTTCAAGAAGCGGCGCATTTTCAACACTGCCTGATTACGACGCATTATCGCCCATGGCGCGAGCGGCTGCGGTGGGGCGAGTTTCAACACGGCGAATGTCATTTTGTCGAACTGCGGCGCTGGGGCGCAACGGCGGGCATGGACGTGGTGACCGCGATCCCCGAAGTGGAACGTTTGAAAAAATATCTTGCGGACCCGGCGCCCGATTTGCAAGCCATTGTCGCCAAAGCGGGGACGCTGCTCGAAGCCGCGCTCGATTTTTTGACAATCAAATATCACTGCGCGGTGCCGCGCAACGCGGACGGCAAATATACGATTGGCGAAATGCTGCCGAACGTCAAAGCCAAACTACGCAAGGCGCTCACCGTCGAGGTGGGACAGCGCGATGCGTCCGGCGCTCTCGTCTATGCGCCGCCGATTGTTTTGGAACCATTTTTTGAACGCCTCGACAGGATTGTGGTGATACGGAATGTGATGGGCGCGCATTACAACACGCTGGCGTTTGAACTGCGCGACGAGGACGCGCTGGAATTTGGACGGGTGACGCTGCAATTGGTTGAAACGTTGATGGACCCGCAAGTGGGTTGGCCCACCAAAAATAAATCGGGACGTTACTGGCACACATCGGGCGAAACGCGCCGCCTCTATCCCGTCTTGAAACCCGAATAATACAGAAACGTGACAGGTTTTTAGAAACCTGTCACGTTTCGTACATAAAAAAATGTCCATCCCCGACCCGCGCAACGCGCCACTCGAAACCGGCGTGTACTATCACATTTACAATCGCGGCAATGGCGGCGAAAATGTTTTTCGCGAACCGCGCAACTATGATTATTTTTTTGTAAAATACGCCGAGCATCTGGAACCCTACGTCGAACTGTGCGCGTACTGCCTGTTGAAAAATCATTTTCACTTGTTGGTACAAATAAAAGACGTGACAGACGTGACAGGTCTCCAAAGACCTGTCACGTCTGGAAAAACGCGTGACGCCGCGCAGGCGTTTTCCAACTGGTTCAACGCCTACGCAAAAGGGTATAATAAAACGTATGCGCGCTACGGGAGTCTCTGGCAGCGTCCCTTTCGCCGCATTCCCATTCTGACGGAAAGTTATCTCTTTAACGTGGTGCGTTATATTCACCGCAACCCGCAGAAACATGGTTTCGTCAAGGATTTTCGCGATTGGGAATATTCGTCGTATCACTTGTTTACAGACGTGACAGGTTTCCGAAAACCTGTCACGTCTGGACAACCTGTCACGTCTGGACAACCTGTCACGTCTGGACAACCTGTCACGTC
>JAJTXZ010000137.1 GCA_021463195.1 Anaerolineae bacterium | reverse complement strand
TCTTTTTCTTTACTCAAAAGCGGTCAGCCGCTATACACTACGCGACTAACCCGCAGGCGCTTTCGCACTTTCTCTTCCACTCTTTAACTGTTAAGGTTCAACCGCGCGCAATAATGTATCATTCGGACAAGAAAATCCGCCGAACATGCGTGAAACCCACTCAATCGCATTCGGCGGAGACAAAGAGCCGCACCCCTTCAAGCAACCTTAATTGCCAGAAAAACTATTCTTCTCTTTGTCCTCCTCGCCAAAATTTGTAATTTCGCTGCGGTGTATTGTATCAAGCGTCCAGTATTATATCACGCCGCATTGTTTTGTCAATAACCAAACTCCACCTTTCATCCTTAAATTTCTAACGCGCTGCGTCAGATTTTTGACGCGCGCAATCCGCAAACCATGCGAAAACAATCTTGCATTATAATTGATCGCATAATATGCGCGTTCTGATGTTATCCAAAGCCGTCATAAACGGCGCCTATCAAACTAAACTTACCGCGCTCGCCGCCAAACCAAACCTCGATTTGACAGTGGTTACTCCGCCGTATTGGCAAGCTGAACATGGGCGCGTCGTCTTGCAAACCCAGCACACGCAAGGTTACGACTTGCGCGTCGCGCCCATACGTTGGAACGGACATTTTCATTTACATTATTATCCAACACTGCCAAACATCTTGAAACACTTCCAACCCGACCTTTTGCATATTGACGAGGAACCCTATAACTTTGCCGCGTTTCATGCCGCGCGCGCGCTAACACAGCTGAACGCGCGCGCCAAAATTATCTTTTTCGCCTGGCAAAATATTTTACGGCATTATCCCCCGCCCTTTACGTGGATGGAACAATTTGTTTATCGCGTTTCCGATGCCGCTATCGCAGGCAGCTCCGAAGCAAGACAGATTCTGTCGCAAAAAGGATTCGCCAAACCAATCGCCATCATTCCGCAATTTGGCGTGCCAAAAACCTTCGCGCCCTCTGCCATGCCGCGCGCAGCGGACGCCTTTGTCATTGGCTGCGCGGGCAGACTCGTCCCGGAAAAGGGCGTGGATGTATTACTGCGCGCGCTCGCGCAGCTGCAAGGCGTCTGGCAAGCGCGAATCTTGGGCAGTGGTCCCGCTCAAGACGCATTGCAAACGCTCGCGCGCGAATTAGATATTACCGCGCGCGTAGAGTTTTTGAAATGGACGGACTCGAGTGCAATGCCGCGCTTTTATCATTCCCTCGACGCGCTCGTCGTGCCGTCGCTGACGCGCCCCAACTGGAAAGAACAATTTGGACGCGTCCTAATGGAAGCGATGGCGTGCGGCGTTCCAGTCATCGGTTCCGCATCCGGCGAAATCCCCAACGTCATTGGCGACGCCGGCATCGTCGTGCCGGAAAATAATCCCGCCGCGCTCGCGCGCGCGTTGGACGCGCTGCAAAACAATCTCGCGCGGCGTCAAGAGCTCTCGATGCGCGGACGCGTGCGCGCGCTCGAAAATTTCTCGGAACAAAAAATCGTGGACGATACGTGGGCGTTTTATCAAACCCTTTGACGACCGGATAACTCGATTTTCGCAGCGTCAAAATCCTGTCGCGCGCGTTGAATTCTGATATAATATCAAATGTGTTTGATGTCCGTCCGCGCGCCGCGCTCAACGCGCAGCTGCTTCGTTTGGACGCGGGCTATCGTTCCGCCGGCATCGCGCGATATATTTTTCACCTCTTGCGCGAATTGCCCGGCGCCGCTCCCGACTTTGCGTTTGATGTGTTTTCCACCGAAGCGCTCGCGCCGACCCTCTTCCCCGACATTACGATACGCGCGACGCGTTGGCCCGTTCACAAACCGCCGTGGCGCATCCTGTGGGAACAAACTTTATTCGCGTTAGCGTTGCAAGATAATTATGCGCTGCTGCACTCGTTAGCGTATGTGCTGCCCTTTTTGAATCGCACGCCCAGTATAGTCACGCTCTATGATTTGAGTTTCATCATTTACCCGGAATATTTTCAGCCCTTGCAGCGGCTCTATTTGCGAATCGGGGCGCGCGCCGCAACGCGACGCGCGCGCAAAATCATCGCTATCTCAGAAAGCGGCAAACAAGACCTCGTTCGTCTCTGGCATGTCCCGCCCGAACGCGTTCAGGTGATTCCACCCGGAGTCGAATCTTATTTTTTTACGCCGCCGCCACCGCCGCAAATCGAACAATTCCGTCGCGCGAAACAACTGCCCGAACATTTCGTTCTGTTTTTAGGCACGCGCGAGCCGCGCAAAAATATTCCGACACTCCTTTATGCGTTTGCGCGCGCCAAACGCGCGGCGAATTTGCCGCATCATTTAATTCTCGCGGGCGGGCGCGGCTGGTTGGACCATGATATCGCCAAGACTATTCAGGCATTAAATATGGCGGACCAAGTTCATCTGGTCGGCTTTGTCGCGCAAGCCGAACTGCCACTGTGGTACCGCGCGGCGGATGCGTTCGTGTATCCATCGCAATATGAAGGTTTCGGAATGCCGCCGTTGGAAGCGTTGGCATGTGGCGCGCCGGTCATCGCATCGAATGTTTCATCGCTGCCCGAAGCGGTGGGCCAAGCCGGCTTGTTGGTGAATCCGCGCGCGCCGGCAGAGCTCGCGGACGCATTGATTAAAATTTTGACCGACGCGAATTTGCGCGCCGAGCTCGCGCAGCGCGGCCCGCAGCACGCGCGCGCGTTCACCTGGACGCGCGCCGCGCAGCTCACCGCCGAAACGTATCGTCTTGCCTTGAACAAATCGAACGCGGTATCAAACTTTCATTCTGCCCTCCCTTGAAATGCAACAGCACGCGCGCGCTTTGATGTTTCTCCAAGTCGGCATTGATTTCGCATTCATCAATGTCGCGTTCGCGCTCGCCTATTTTATCCGCTATGAAATGCGCTTTCCCGTCACCGTCGCCGAAGCCAACTATGTCGCGTACACAGAATACATCCCGATTACGTTGGCGTTGAGCGCAGGCTTGTTGGCGATTTATCGCATCGAGGGCCTTTACAATTATGTGCGCGGGCGCACATGGTTGGAAGAATTTTATAGTTTGCTGACCGCCACATTCACGGGCATTGTGATTTTGGTCTTTGTCTTTTTCTTTTTCCGCCCGCAATATTATTCGCGTTTGATTTATCTGTACGCCGGCCTCTTGATTGTATTATGTTTGACCCTCGCGCGCGCGCTCATGCGTTGGGCGCTTGGCATATTGCGTAAACGCGGGTTCGGCGTGGA
>JAJTXZ010000136.1 GCA_021463195.1 Anaerolineae bacterium | reverse complement strand
CGCGGATACCAGCGCGTTGAGCGCGCGGCGCGCGCGTAACTATAAAACCGGAGGAGAATTCAAAATGGCAGTGAGTCCCGATTTATTGGAAATTTTGCGCTGTCCCGTTGACGTGCGTAATGGTCCCGAAGCGGGCATGTTGGATTTGGCGCGCGCGGATACGGCGATGCCGTTTTTGGTATGCCGCGATTGCGGGCGCAAGTATCCCATCAAGCACGATATTCCGATTATGTTGATCGAAGAGGGAGACAAGTATCAAAAGCTTGCGATTGAGCAATTACCGACAGCGGTTTAGCGCGCGTTTTCATGGATTGAAAACAACACCATGCCAAACGCGCTCCGCTTGTCGTTTGGCGTATCCCGTATGAAAAAAATTATTCTGATTATATTTTGCGCGCTCGCGTGGATGGCGGCGCAAGCCGCGCCCGCGCGGGCGCAAAGTCCGATTCAAGTCACGTCTGCGCCGTACGCGGCGGAAATCGCCAAGCGCATCACATTCCCGTTAGAGGTTTCGAGCAGCGCGGATATTACGAAAATTTATCTGTCGGTGCGTTTTCCGGGAACGACGGCAGCCGGTTCGCGCATCATTCCAAAATTCAGCGAGAGCCCCAAAGTCAAGACGATGGCGGTCTGGAATTTGGACCGCGAGCTCGTCGGAATGCCCGGCGGTTATTTGCCGCCCGGCGCGGAAGGGGTCTATAGCTGGCATATTGAGGACGCGGCAGGAAATGTTTTGGATACGCCGCCCGCGCCGTTTCGAGTGAACGACGAACGCTTTGAATGGCAAAAAATCGAGAATGACCGTTTTGCCGTGTATTGGTATAAAGGCGGCGAAGCGTTCGGACAGAGTATTTTTGACCGTCTGAATCAGACGATTGATCGCATTGAAGAATCTATTGGCGCGCGGTATCCCGATAAAATACAGGTCTTTGTTTATGCCGATGATTCCGCGTTTGAATCCATTTTGTCGCCGGGCCACAGCAACGCTGAATTTGTCGGCGCGACGCCGGTGGACGAGTTTAGCGTAATGCTCGTCAAATCGGCGCCGGAAGATTTGCAATTCGCGCTCGTCGCGGCGCCGCACGAATTGGTGCATATGGTGATTAATCAGGAACTTGGCGCGGGTTTGGGCCAAGTATCGCTGCCGCTGTGGATGAATGAAGGCTTGGCGAGTTATTACGAATATGACCCGCCCAAGATGGAAGAGCGCTATCAGACGCTGCTCGACGACGCGATTAAAAATGATACGCTGTTGCGCTTGCGGAATTACGCGAGCACGCGCCCGAACGATTATGACGAAGGATTGTTGATGTACGGACAGGGCTATAGCGTAGTAGAATTTATTGTGAATCAATTCGGACGCGCGAAACTGGCGCAAATTTTTCAAGAGTTGAAACATGGTTCGGCGGATGACGCCTTTCAAAAAGTTTTGGGCGTGAATCAAGACGGGTTGGAAAATCTCTGGCGCAAACAAGTTGGCGCGATTCAAAAAAATTATGCGACGCAGCCGACCGCCACCGCGCTCGCGCAGCCGACCTTTGCGCTCTCTTCCGCCGAAACGCCTGCGTCATCCGGCGTCGCGACGCCTACCGCGCAATCTGTCGCGGCGGCTCCGACAGCCGCGTCCGCGCCCGCGACGGCGCCCGCCGCCAACAACAATCCCGCGTCAAACAATCGCGGCAATAGTTTCTGCGGCATCGAGTTTGGCGGAATAGCGTTGGCAATCGTAGGCATGTATGGCTGGCGCAAACGCAAGCGCAGCTAGATTCAATCAACAGTCAAGCGCAAAACATGATTCGACAACGCGCGCGGTTGAATCATGTTTTGTTTTTTTTTACGATGCGGTTGAAAATTTTTTCCGCGTGTTTTTTGGCGCTAATGAGCTTGCTGCTCGCGCCGCGCGCGTTCGCCCAATCGCCCATTGTCGTCGCGTCGCAAAGCGTGGATATGCTTTTTCCGCGCGCGATGCGTTTCAATTTGGAGGCGACGAGCGCGGCGCCGATTCGGACGTTGATTTTGACGGTGCGGCAGCGCGGCGCTGCGTTGGGTTCGCGTTTTGCGGTCCCGTTCGCGCCCGCGACAAATATTCGCGCCGAATTCGAGTGGAGCTTTCAATCGGCGGCGGCGGGCGGTTATCTGCCGCCCGGCGCGGAAGGCGATTATACGTGGCATATCGAAGACGCGGCGGACAATGTGTTGGATACGCCGCGCGCGGAATATGTCGTGACGGATCGCGCGCACAAGTGGGCGACTCGCGCGAACGACGCTTTGAGCGTGAATTGGTATCAAGGCGGCGACGATTTTGGTTCGGCGATATTCACGCGCGCGGTGGCGGCGCGCGAATTTTTGGCGCGCGAATTGGGCATCGAAAACATTCCGCCGCTCAAGCTTTTTATTTACGCGACCAAAGGAGAATTTTTCACCGCGCTGCCGCCGTTTTCGGCAGAATGGACCGGCGGGCGTATGTTTCCCGATTACGGCGTAATCTTGATAAATTTCGCGCCGGAAAATATGGAATGGGGTTTGCGCGCGACGAGTCATGAATTGAGTCACGCGATTTTGCATTCCAAAATTCGCGGCACGATTGGCGAATTGTCGGTGCCGCATTGGCTGGACGAAGGGCTGGCGGTATATAATGAGATGAATGACCACGCGCCGGACGAACAGTTCGAGCGCGTCTTTCTCTTGGCGGCGCGGCGCGACACTTTGATTCCGCTCAAAAAATTGGAGCAACGTTTTCCCGAAGACACGAGCGAAGCGCAGCTGGCGTACGGGCAAAGTTACGACGTGGTGAAATTCATGATTGAGGAATATGGCGCCGAAAAATTTTCCGCGTTGTTGGATGTGTACGAACGCGGCGCGCTGCCCGACGACGGTTTGCGCCAAGTGTATGATATGAATCAGGACGAATTGGAAAACGCGTGGCGCCAAAAAATTGGCGCGCCGCCGCGCGCGATTTCCACCGCGCGCATGCCCACCGTCGCGCCGCGTCCGACGTTTGAAGTTTCCGCGCCGCTCAATGCGTCGACTGCTGTTCCCGCCGTGTCCACCACGCCGCCCGTCGCGCCGACGCGCGTCGCGCAAGTGGAACATCCCGCGCCGAACTCGTCCACGCCCGCGCTGCCCGCGAGTGGATTGTGCGGTGGGGTGGTGATGTTGAGTGGGGTGGCGGCGTTGCGCGCCCTTAAAAGACGCGCTGGAAAAGTCTAGACCCAGGGTCCCTTGCCTGGGGCACATTCTTCATGTCCGGTCGGGTCAATTCAATTTACCGGATTATTCCGCACATAGGAATAGCGATTCAGCGATTGCGGATCCATCGGATTCGGCACTATCGTATCCGGTTGAATGAAACGCGCGAGTGCGGGGTCATAGTAGCGCGCGCCGTAATACACCAGATTCGCGCTCGCGTCGCGCTTCTGT
>JAJTXZ010000135.1 GCA_021463195.1 Anaerolineae bacterium | reverse complement strand
GGTGCCTTGTTTGTCGAGGGATTTGTGACCGTTCATCAGAATCGCTCGATTTCATAGCCAGAAAAATAAGATTCGGTGAACCCTTGAAAACAGGCTGAGATTGATTCTTTTGATTGCGTTTGCCATCATGATAGTGCCAACCACACTTGCTGATCCGGACGAAATCGAGGCAATTAATACTTCAGGAGGTTGGCGTTTGCCGTTTGATGGCACAATGCGAATTACGAATGGCCCCTTGGAAGGGCTGCACACCGTAAAATCAGCTGAAGCCATAGACTATCTGTTACCAAGTCGCGCAAGCTTCGAAGTGCGCGCACCCGCCAATGGCGTAGTAATGGACATTTTGGATGAAGATTTAACCCAAGGATTGGGTTGGCTTGTCCGAATCAACCACAATGGGACAACCAGTTTTTTCGCACACCTTGATCCGAATAATATATTTGTTACACAGGGTCAAAATGTAAAGCAGGGCCGTCTGATTGCAATGACAGGAAATTCTGGAAATGGCTCAGGTTTCCATCTGCACTTTGAGTCGCGTACAGCTGTAACGCAAGGCACAGCAAATAGCGGTAATGCTTCACCGGTTCGCGCAATACCCGGGAATTGGTGGAATTCATGGTACTCTCCGCCACCAGACTTTCAACATATAGTAGCCAACCCAAGCGGCGGCGCACAATACCCAGAACTAGCGACTCGCCCTACATCAACCTCTCCGGGTGCCAGACATCTTTCTAACCAGCAATCTCCGCTTGGCGTACCGGCGGGGTGGGCAAGCAACTATAGTCCAACGCAAATATCACTACACTTTGGCGCCGCGCCGAATACACCGAATACAGATTGGGCAACCATCTTTTATGCGTACGAGCTTCGCCAAAATTGTAACTGTTGGCCCCAAATCATCAATACCACCAATCCAAGTGCGGCGGCGGTGATTGCGCCACAGAATCAGTCCCTCCCGAATGGACAACACACCTTTCAAGCGGAGGATTATAATGTCAAAGTTGGTTCTTCAAATAACCAACGCTATTGGGAAGCGCTCGCCGAAAATTCGGCGAATCAAATCCCACATCTTGTAGCGACGTTTCGTCCCGATACAGACAGCACCACGCTGGAATTTTGCAGGTCGGGGTCTGGCAGGTACAAAGTTTTTGAATATCACGGGGCGAGTTCAAACACAATTTATGCGGGTCCGGCATGTTCGGTTATGGTGCATCGTCAACTGGGTGGAGTGAATCACTATGCCGTCAGCGCACGCACGAATGGAGTTTGGAGTCCTGTCTCACAATGGTTGATCGTGCAGTATTGAAAAATATAAAGAAACGGCGTTTGAAGCGACTGAGCAATCAGTCGCTTTTTCTTTTTCATTGACACACCTTTTCCCCCATGCTACACTCGCGTTCCTTATGCGCCTCCCCCTTTCTCCTCACGATACCGTCGTTTCTGCCATCCTCCGTTTTGTTTTGGAACTCGCCGCGTTGTTTTGCATCGGCGCGGCGTTCGGGATTGCGAACTTTTTGATTTCCGTCGCCGCGCTCGCATTGTTCAATGCGAAAGGCGACAAACGCTTTCAAGGGATTCAAGTGTCGGGCCCGATTCGTTTGATGATTAAAGTCGTCATTGCGCTGATGGGCGTTTACAGCGCGGGCATCGCGTTCGGACAAATCTGGATGTTTGGTTTTGCAATTGTGTGGGCAGCGTATTTGTTTTTGGCGCGCGAGAGATTGTTGTGGCTGGCAAAGGGCGCAAGGATGAAGGATGAGGGCTGAGGGATGAATGACACCTTTGTATCCGTTTATCCGTTTCTCAATCTGTTGACTGCGCGTTCCCAATGAAAAATTATCTCCGCGATATTTTGATTGATGCAACAACGACGACGCGCGCTTTTTCGCGCAATCGCTCCGCGCTCATAGTGGCGAATCTGTTGCTGCTGCCATGGTTCCTTGTGATTGTTTCGGGGCGCAACACAAATCCGTTTCCCGCGTTCGGCGAAATTTTTAGCATCCTGTTCGTCTATTGGTTTTTTACGCGGCGGCGCGCGGTCGAAACAACCGCCGTCCGTTTGCCCTTGCTTGAAACCGCGCTCGCGCTCGCGCTGGTCTTGCTTTGGATGTTGTTCCGCATCGGACAATACACCAATCTGTACGCATTGCCGGTTGTCGCATTGGCGAATTTGCGCGATATATCGGATACGATTGCGCCAAAACTGCTCGAGATGGTGATTCTGCCATTGGCGTTGTGGTTCGCGCTCGGTTATCGTCCGCGCGAATTGGGTTTGCGCGCGCAGCGTTTTGATTGGCTGCCGCCGCTGCTGCCGATGGCGGCGCTGCTCTATTTCGGTTTTCAAAATCATTCGCCTGTCGAGTGGTGGAATCGGTTTGTATATTTTTTGTTGGGCGCGGGCATTCCCGAAGAAATTTTATTTCGCGGTCTGGTTCAAACGCGCTTGATGGCGCTGCTAAAAAATCCGAGTTGGAGTCTGTACCTCGCCGCGCTCGTTTTTGGCATGTCGCATCTGCCCATCAATTTGAGCGGCGCGCGTCCCGATAATTGGCTCTCCGCCTTTGAGAGCGCGTTCACCTTTCAAATGACGATTGGCTTTGCGTTGGGCTATGCTTATTACCGCGTGCGCAGTTTGCCGCCGCTGATGCTTTTGCACGCATTGATTAACGCTGCGCCATAGCGTCTGGCGTAAAACATCGAGGACTTGTGAATAAAACGAACGCGATGCGCGTGTTGGAAGCGCGCAAGATTCCATACGAAATATTTGTCTATGATGCCGCGGGCGAATTTCATTCAGCGGCAGAAGCGGCGGCGCTGTTGGGCGCGCCGGTCGAAGCGGTGTACAAAACGCTGGTCGTGCTGAATGAGGATGCGAGCGGCTCGCGCAAAAAACCGCTGCTCGTCATGGTGGCGTCGGCGCGCGAAATTGATTTACGCGTATTGGCGAAAAGCGTCGGCGTGAAAAAATTGCGGATGGCGACAAAAAAAGAGGCGGAGCAATTAACCGGCGCGCAAATTGGCGGCATCTCGGCGCTCGCGCAGTTGAACAAGGGTTTTGAAATTTTGCTCGACGAAACGGCGAATACTTTGGAATGGATTCACGTCAGCGGCGGCGCGCGGGGCGTGGATTTGAAATTGCGCGTCGCGGATTTGGTTCGCGTGACCAACGCGCAATGGGTCGCGGCGACAGAATGAAAATGGGCGACGGACGCGAAAAAATATTTTGCCGCGCGCGCGAAAAATTGTTTGCCGATGGAACTTGGCGCCGCGCGCCGACGTCATACAAACAGCAAAGCGAGCCGCCGCGTTTCATAAACGCAGGGCGGTTTTTTAACGCGTACAAGCGAGGCGCCTGCGCGTCGTTGCTTTTCAAAGCTAATAAAAATGGGTGGTTAGAGCAGATTCCGGATGGGTTCCAGGGACAAACCTTTCGGGTTTCCGAAACCCGAAAGATACCGTCTTGAATGTCAAGGGGTCACGGGATGAATTTTTGCATAATTTGGATCGAACGGTTGCCGGGATTTCAAGACGCCGTAAG
>JAJTXZ010000134.1 GCA_021463195.1 Anaerolineae bacterium | reverse complement strand
TTGTATTGGCTGCCGCTGCCTTCAGTCCTCGCGGGAATTTCGATGACGCTGTTTGGCGTTTCCTACCGCGCCGCGCAAATTCCATTTATTCTCCTCTCGTTGCTTCCGCCATTGTTGGCGTTTTATCTCGCGCGACGTCTGTATGCGCGCGATGATTACGCCTGGATGGCGGGGCTGTTGACCGCGTTCAGCGGTTTTTATACCATCTATTGGGTTAGTCCGGATAACTTTACGCCGTTCGCGGTGACGACGGGGCTTGCGTTGTTGTTCAGCGCGCGTGGAATCATCGAACGTAACTGCAAAAATTGTTGGTCTCGGGAATTGTTGTCCTGTTATAATTTTTCGAGGAGGCGAGGGCGGTGAATCAAGCAACTGGTTTGCGTATGGTTGTGGCTCTTGCGGCAACGTTGACGCTGTTCGTCGGTTTGATGCTGGTGTTGACTGGCGTGGGCGCGTTCGTCAAAGCAGATGTGTTTGGTGATTTGTTGCGCCTTATGTTATTTGGCGTGGTATTGTTGTTCGTCGGCGGCGCAGCGATGGCGTGGGTATTGCTTCGACGCGGCAACATCTCTCAAACTGAAAGCCGATGGCGCGCGCGCATTACAAATGAATTGATGGAATGGAATACGCGCGATGATGTATTGACGGCGCGGCAGCGCGCCCTCGCGTTGGTGCTGGTAAGTGTGTTGGGGTTGTTTTTTGAACTGGTGTTGATTCGATGGTTGGGCGCGGAAATCAAAGTGTTTGCGTTCTTGAAAAATGTGGTGTTGATTGCGGCATTTCTCGGGCTGGGACTCGGATTTTTTCTGGCGACGCGGCGCATCGGCTTGCTGCCGTTATTTTTACCCGCCGCGGCGTTCTTGATGGCAACCGTCGCGCTTGGCTCTGCCAGTGGCTTGCTCACGAAAACGGTTTTGCCCGGCGACGAATTGGTTTTGGTCGGCTTGAGTGTTCAAGAGCGGCAGGCGTTTCCGGTCTTGCTGCGCGCGTTGACCTGGCTGCCGTATTATTTGCTCACGCTGATTTATTTTTTGGCAATCGTATTGCTCTTTATTCCGCTCGGACAGTACACGGGCAAATGTATGCGCGCGTTTTCGCCCATTCCTTCGTACTCGCTCAATCTCGTTGGCGCGCTGGCGGGAACGTTGTTGTTTGCGATTGTTTCGTTCGCCTGGCTGCCGCCGTTGCTTTGGTTTGCCATTGTCGCGCTGCTTGCCGTGCCGCTGCTGCGTGTCGCCCAAAAATGGGTTTGGCGTACAACTGTGGCGAGCGCGCTGTTGTTGGTCTTGGTCATTGGTCTGCCCGGGGACGCGGTGTGGTCGCCGTACAATAAATTGGTGGTGTCACCCTTGTCGGGACGCGATTTGCAGGGCGAGGCGTTTGAATGGGGCTATCAACTTGGGGTGGGCGAATACTATTATCAAGATTTGGTGGACTTGTCTGAAAAATTTTTCGCCGCGCAGCCGAATGTGCCGCTCGAATTTCGATATTCGGAATATGAGGTTCCGTACGCGTTCACGAAACCGGAGCGCGTCTTGATTCTTGGCGCGGGAACGGGGAATGATGTCGCGGCGGCATTGCGGCATGGCGCGCAGCACGTTGACGCGGTGGACATTGACCCCGGGATTATTGAAATTGGCAAACGTTTGCACCCTGAACAACCGTACGCGACAACGCGTGTGACGCCGTACGCGAACGATGCGCGCGCCTTTCTCAAAAGCACAGACGCGCAGTATGATTTGGTTTTGTTTGGCTTGTTGGATTCGCAGCAAGTGTTGTCCGCGTTTGGTTCCGTGCGGCTCGATAATTTTGTGTACACGATGGAAGGAATGAGCGATGCGTATGCGCGCGTGAAACCAAATGGAATGTTGGTCGTGACCTTTGATTTGTTTCAGCCGTGGATGGGCGAGCGGATTTCAAATGTGCTGCGCGCGGCGACGGAAAAAACGCCGCTTGTACTGGACGCGTATCACGGCACCGTCTTTATGATTCGCAAAGGGGAACCATTTTCAGGCGACGAAATTTCACGCGGCCTTGCACAGTTGGGTGGCGTGGTAAAACCGATGGAACTCGCGGCGAGCGGAATTTCTGTCACAACGGATGATTGGCCCTATTTGTATTTGCGGGAACGCACCATGCCATTCGCGTATTGGACGATGCTGCCCTTGTTGGCATTGGTTTCGGTTCTAGTGGCGCGGCGCGTAATCGGAACGGAATGGAAAATTGATTGGCGTTTTTTCTGGCTCGGCGCGGGCTTTTTGTTGATGGAAGTTCGCATCATCGCGCAGGTCGCCTTGTTGTTTGGTTCGACGTGGCTCGTCAGCGCGGCGGCGATTGCGGTGGTGTTGATCATGGCAATTTGCGCGAATCTCGTTACTGCGCGTTTGTGCGTTTCTGATATTCGCCTGTGGATGATTCTGTTGATTGTGACGTTGATTGGCAGCTCGTTGCTCCCGTCCTCTTTCTTTTTGGGCTTGGGACAGGTGAATGGCGGCATTGTCGCCGCGTTGTTGTTGGCGCTGCCGATTTTTTTCGCGGGCATGGTTTTTTCGGGATCTTTGAAAAATGTGACGCGCATCGAAAACGCAATGGCATCGAATTTGCTCGGCGCGATTCTAGGTGGTTGTGTGGAATATCTTTCGCTCGTGCTGGGCATCGGCAGCTTGGCGTGGATAGCGTTTTTTCTGTACGGCTTGGCGCTCGCCGCGCCGGTGCAAGCAGGAGAGGTTGAAAACGCGCCATCGTGAAGAATGTATCGTTACGTCCATACATTCTCCTCCCGCGCAATCGAACGTTGAAATGAAAACGCAGACTTTTGCTCGCTTTCTAGTCGTTGCTGGCTTGTGCCTGTTCGTTGGCGTGGCAGCATCCTGGCTCCCGCGTTTATCGTGGCGGCTTGGCGCGGGAGACTTGACGGCGTACTGGAGCGCGAGCTATCTCCTGTCGCACGGTAAAAATTTCGCGGACCCTGCGCTATTGTACGAGGTGGAACGAACGCAAGCACACTGGAATGAGAGTTGGGCTTTTCTTACCTGGAATCCACCTTGGTTGTTGGCGTTATTGATCCCTTACACCTGGGTATCATTCGATCGCGCCGTATGGTTGTGGATGTTCACCAGCGTTGGGCTTGTTTTCGCCAGCTCGATGGCGTTGTGGCAATTATATACCCCCGATTTGGCAAACAAGCGTTGGGTCTACTTGATTTTGTTCCTCGCGTTTTTTTTCCCACCGACGGCTTTGGCTCTGATTGCCGGTCAAGTGAATGTGCTCGTGCTCGCCGGACTCGCCGGATTCTTGTACTGGAATTCCAAACGACAAGATTTCATTGCCGGGGCTGCGCTTGCTTTGACGATGGTCAAGCCACACCTCGTTTACATCACCGTGCCAATTTTGTTGCTTGATTGCCTGCTCGAACGTCGCTGGCAAGTCCTCGCCGGGTTCGCTGCTGTCCTCACCGGATTGAGCGCGGTCGTTTTTCTGTTGCGCCCCACTTTTCCGTTCGAGTACGCTGCGACGGTTGGCGGCGGAAACTTGCTCGCCTGGCAAACCACGACTTTGGGCGGGATCTTGGATGTCGCGTTCGGTTGGCGCTGGAGCAAATTGATGTGTCTGGTCGTTTTGCCGTTAGCCATAGGGGTATGGTGGCGGTACAGGTGGAAGATAGACCTTTATACGATAGTGGATGTGACCCTCCTTGTCTCTGTCATTACGGCGCCGTATGGATGGAGCTATGATTTAATCGTTCTGCTTGTGCCCTTGTTGCATGTGGTGGCGTGGGTGGTCAACGGTGAATTCAATCGCGCGCCTGCGATTCTCTTTGCGGCGGGGCTTGTGTTATTCTATGGGCTTATGTTTTACCAGCGCACGCTGATTTCGAATGAGGTAGAATTCTTTTGGGTGTCCATTGCAGCCGCCGGCGCATATGCGGCTTGTTATGCGATAAAGCGCAAGTCGGCGCGCGTGAGTTTGGGGGAACCTTTGTGCGCACCCAAAAGACCAGGTCGGTTATGCTAACCATCGCGAGATCGCCCGGCATGTACTTGGTCGCGGCAGTCCTAATTATTTTTCGCATCGCAACCGCGCTGCCGCTCGAACGCGCGGGCTATATGGACGCGTCGTACACACAGCATGTCGGCGGCAATCTTGCGCAAGGCCGCGGATTTACGCAAGACATTGTGTGGAATTATTTGGAAGAACAAAAGACGATTCCGGGTCCGAGCAATTTG
>JAJTXZ010000133.1 GCA_021463195.1 Anaerolineae bacterium | reverse complement strand
CGCTCATTGCGCTGATTCCATCAAACAAACCGCGCAAAACACCCGCTCGCAAATCCTAAAATCTCAAGAGGCAAAATTGCCCATGAATCTTTCTCTCACAATTAATCACGAAATTCAAGAAATTGAAATCCAACCGCGCGAAACGCTTTTGCGCGCTCTGCGCCGCAACGGCTATTTCGGCGTCAAGCATGGCTGCGAAAATGGCGAATGTGGCGCGTGCGCGGTCTTGATTGATGGCGTACCGATGAACTCGTGCGTCATGCTCGCCGCGCAAGCCGAAGAAAAAAATATCACGACGATTGAAGCGCTCGGCCAAGTCGAGGAGCAAGGTTGGAAAAGAACGGAAGGACTTGACCCACTCCAAAACGCGTTCATCGAAACAGGCGCGATTCAATGCGGCTATTGCACGCCCGCGCTGATTCTGGCGGCGAAAGCGTTGCTCGAAAAAAATCCGCAGCCAAATGAAAATAAAGTCCGCGAAGCGTTGAGCGGCGTGCTGTGTCGCTGCACCGGATATGTGAAACCGGTGGAAGCTGTAATGCAAGCAATCAGAGAACCGAGAGTGGAGACTGGAGACTTGGGAATTCCTGTGCCCTTGGAATTCTTTCAGCCACCATCATCCGAAATTTCATACGACGAGACTCCAATCTCCAGTCTCCAATCTCCAATCTCCAATCTCCATACGCCAGTCTCCACCCTTCCCCAAATGCTCGTCGCGCCTACGATTCCCCAAACCTCTATCGTCGGCAAACCCGAGAAAAAAGTGGACGCGCAAAAATTGGCGCAAGGCAAACCCGCGTTCACCGACGATATTGAGCTGCGCGGCATGCTGTACGCCAAAGTCTTGTTCTCGCCCGTCGCGCACGCGCGCATCAAGCGTATTGATGTCGCGCAAGCGCGCGCGCTGCCCGGCGTGCACGCGGTGTTGACGCATCACGATTTGCCGCGCGTCGTTTATTCCACCGCCGGTCAATCGGACCCGATTCCCGGGCCGCTCGATATGTTTTCGTTGGACGATAAAGTGCGTTTCGTCGGCGACCGCGTGGCATTCGTCGCGGCGGAGAGCGAAGAAATCGCCGAACGCGCGTTAGAGCTCATCGCGGTCGAGTACGAAGAATTGCCCGCGCTTATTGATATGCGCGACGCGATGAAGGCGGATGCGATTCGCATTCACGATGAAGCAGAATACGTGAATTTTGGCGAAAGCGACCCATCAAAAAATATCGCGGCGGAAATCGAATTTGAATTGGGCAATGTGGCGCAAGGATTCGCGCAAGCCGATTTTGTTTTAGAAGACGAATACATTGTTCCCAAAGTGCAGCAGGTGAGTATCGAGCCGCACGTCGTCGTGACGTATTGGGATGAAGACGACCGTCTCGTGATTCGCACGTCAACCCAAGTGCCGTTTCACGCGCGCCGCATTCTCGCGCCCGTATTGCAGCTGCCGCCGAAACGCATTCGCGTCATCAAGCCGCGCATCGGCGGCGGCTTTGGCGGCAAACAAGAAGTGTTGATTGAAGATGTCGCCGCGCATTTGACGATTGCGACAGGACGCCCCGTGCGCTACGAGTACACGCGTCGCGAAGAATTTGAAAACGCGCGTTCGCGTCATCCGATGCGCGTGCGGATGAAAACGGGCGTGCTGCGCGATGGCACGATGGTGGCGAATGAAATGTACGCGTTGAGCGACACGGGCGCGTATGGCTGTCACGCGGTCACGGTCACGGGCAACACGGGACAAAAATGTATGGGGCTGTACAACGCGCCCAACATTAAATTTCACGCGCACATTGTTTATACCAACACGCCGCCCGCGGGCGCGTTTCGCGGCTATGGCGTGCCGCAAGGATTTTTTCCGCTCGAAGTGCATATGGAAAAAATCGCGCGGCATCTCGGTCTCGATCCGCTCGAGTTCCGTTTGAAAAACGCGGTCAAAGCAGGCGACGAGTTGCCGACCTCGAAAGCATGGAGCGAAGGACGCGAGCCGCATCCCGAAGTGATCGAGACGTGCGGCTTGGCAGAGTGTGTGAGTGAGGGAGCGAGGGCGATTCAATGGCGCAGTCTCCAGTCTCCAGTCTCCGATAGCAAGAGACTAGAGACTAGAGATTATCCTCACCTCCGTCGCGGCGTCGGCGTCGCGTGCGTGATGCAGGGCACGGCGATTCCGTATCTGGACATGGGCGGCGCATCCATCAAAATCAATGACGATGGTTCGTTCAATTTGCTCGTCGGCGCGACCGATTTGGGAACGGGTTCGGATACGGTGCTGGCGCAGCTCGCGGCGGAAATTTTGGGCGTGCCCATTGACGACATTCTCGTGTACTCGAGCGACACTGATTTCACGCCGTTCGACAAAGGCGCGTATGCGTCGTCAACGACATATATTTCCGGCGGCGCGGTGGTCAAAGCGGCGGAACAAGTCGCGCAGCAAATTAAAGCGCGCGCCGCGCAAATTTTTTCGGACTGGGCAGAAAAACACGGTGAGACCGATATTCCGCGCACCGAATTCGCGCAACCCGAAACATTTCCGCTAATTCCCGACCCCCGAACTCTGCCTCCCGCGCTTCGTCCCAACGATATTGTCTTGCGCGACCAACGCGCGTGGGCGCCCGATGGGCGTTCCCTTTCACTCGCCGAAATCGCGCTTTCGACGCTGCATCATCGCGATCAATTTCAAATCATGGCCGTCGCGTCGTACGTCTCGCCCAAATCCCCCCCCCCCTTCGCCGCGCAATTCGCGCAAGTTTTGGTGGATACAGAGACGGGCCAAGTTACCGTCGAAAAATTGGTGATGGCGGTGGACAGCGGCGTGATTGTCAATCCCGCGACGGCGTCAGGACAAATTGAAGGCGGTATGACGCAAGCGTTGGGGTACGCGGTGTGCGAGGAGATGTTGTATGACGCGAGAGGGCAATCAGTCATTAGGTCATTGGGGGATTACAAGATTTTTGCGGCGAATGAAATGCCCGAGTTGCAAACAATTTTCGTGCAAACATTTGAACCGTCGCATCCATTCGGATTAAAAGCGGTCGCGGAGATTCCGATGGACGGCGTCGCGCCGGCGGTGGCGAACGCGGTGTACGACGCGTGCGGTGTATGGCTGAATGAAATTCCGCTGACGCCGGAAAGAGTATGGCGGGCGCTGAAAAAATAATGCTCTCTCTCCTCATCATCGGCGGCGCGTCGCTCGACGTGCTGCATCTCCAAAACGAAACGAAAAAATCAAGCGGCGGCGCGGGCATGTATACGGCTCTCGCCGCTGCTCGCGCTGGCGCGCGCGTGATCATGTTCGCGCCGCGTCCCGACCCGATGCCGCCCGAGCTCGCGCCGCTGGCAGAACGCGTGATTTGGATTGGTCCAATCGTTCCGCCCGAACAACTGCCCTCGTTTGAAATCGCGCATTACGGCAATGGCAAGGCGGAGTTGGTCAGCGCGCGGTGGGGCGCGGAAGCATTGCTCACGCTCGAAAATTTGCCGAATGAAAAATTTGACGCCGATATTGTGTACTGCGGTCCGCTCGCCGACCCCGCGCGTCAACTCGCGTTCATTCGTCATTTCAAAGCGCGTGGCTATCGCACCGCCGTCGGCACCTATTTTCGCGCGGTCTCCAATTTCCGCGAGATTGTGCGGCAAACGCAAAGGGATGCCGACATTTTTTTCTGCAATGAAAACGAAGCGCGCGGCTTGTGGGATTTTCAAGACGCGCCGCGCGTGGACGCGGGTAAATTACTTTATGTGACGCGCAATGTCGAGGGCGCGGATGTGATTCAAGGCGATTATTGCACGCGCGTGCCGACGATTGCCGTAGAGGAATTTGACCCGACGGGCGCGGGCGATACGTTTTGCGGCACGACGCTCGCGCACTTGGCGAGCGGCGCGCATCCCGTCCAAGCCGCGCGGTACGGCGTCGCCGCCGCGTCGGAGATGATTACGATGCTCGGACCGACCGCGCTGCTGCAAACAACGCCTGCGCCTGCGTCGCCGCGTGATGCGCGCGTGCAAGTTGACCGCGCGCAGGTGGCGCGCGTTGCCTCGCTCATTGCATCACTCCCCGATGTAACCGCATTTGATTTCACGGGCGAAAATTTTCCATCTGTAAATCATCCCGTTGCGCTCGATTTCTTTTTCGCCGCGACCTTAGAGCGCATTTGAATATTCCTACTTGGTAGAATAGGGGTTGCCAAACACACCTATCCCAACCAAGTAGGAGTCACTATTGTCGCCGCAAATCAAA
>JAJTXZ010000132.1 GCA_021463195.1 Anaerolineae bacterium | reverse complement strand
CGGCAACCGTTCGATCCAAATTATGCAAAAATTCATCCCGTGACCCCTTGACATTCAAGACGGTATCTTTCGGGTTTCCGAAAACCCGAAAGGTCTTTTCCTCCGGACCAAATAGGAGTTCGCTCTAATTTCAGCAAGGAGGCAGACATGACCGAACGAGACAATAAATTGATGAAACTTGCGCGGATGGTGTACACCGGCGAGGCGAACGAAAAAGAAATCATCAAACAGGACGCGCTCGATGAATTTTTCGCGGCGTGAAATATGACCACAGACCGCAGACGACAGACGACAGAAAAAAATGAAGCAGCGCCGTCCGCTGTCCGTCGTCCGCCGTCCGTCATTGGCATTGACGCCAGCCGCGCGCTCACCGACGCGCCGACGGGGACGGAGTATTATTCGCGCGCGTTGATTGACGCGTTGTTGCAACTCGATTCTCGTTTCGCGTTTCGCTTGTACACGCGCGCGAGCCCTCCACGCAATTTTTTTCCCCGCACAACCAATTACGAAATTCGCGCCATTCCTTTTCCGCGCTTGTGGACGCATCTGCGTCTATCGTATGAAATGTTGACGCGTCCGCCCGACGCGCTGTTCGTTCCCGCGCATGTTCTCCCGCTAATCCAGCCGCGCAATTCCATCGCCACCGTTCACGACCTTGGTTATAAATTTTTCCCCGACGCGCATCCGTTTTTGCAACGCGCGTATCTCGACTTTTCGACGCGTTGGAATGTAAAGCGCGCGCGCGTCGTGCTTGCGGATTCATTCGCCACGCGTGATGACATTGTGAAATTTTATGACGCGCCGCGCGAAAAAATCCGCGTCGTGTATCCGTCGTACAATGCCGAAATTTTCAAGACGAGCGCGGTGGGTGAAATCGAACGCGTGCGCGCAAAATACGCGCTGCCCGCGCAATATCTTGTCAGTGTCGGAACCATTCAGCCGCGCAAAAATTACGCGCGTTGGCTTGAAGCGTTCGCAAACGTGTCGAGCGAATATACGCTCGTGATTGTTGGAAAAAAGGGCTGGTTGTCCGATTCGATTTTCGCGCGCGCGCGCGAATTAAATTTGGCGACGCGCGTGAGATTTTTGAATTACGTTCCGATTCAAGATTTACCCGCGTTGTACGCCGGCGCGCGGTGCGCGGTGTTTCCATCGCTCTATGAGGGTTTTGGTTTTCCGGCGTTGGAAGCGCAAGCGTGCGGCGCCCCGCTGGTTTGTTCCAACGCATCGTCTTTGCCCGAAGTGGCAGGCGCGGGCGCATTGTATTTTGATCCGCTCGACACGCGCGCGATGGCGCACGCGGTGAATGTGGTATTGACAGAGCAAGCAGCGCGCGCCGAGTTAATTGAACGCGGGCGCGAAAACCTAGAACGCTTTGATTGGGCGCGCGCCGCGCGCGAATTTTTGGAAATTGTCACTGCGGATTAATTTCCGTTTAACGCGCGCATGCGGTAATTGAAGCGCATTCCTAATTCGTTTGTGGGCGCAAGACCTTTCGGGTTTTCGGAAACTCGAAAGGTCTGTCCCAAATCAAAGTGGAATCGGCTTTAATCCGCGAAAATTCAACGCGATGAATTTATGAAAATGAAACGACGCTGTATCGGACTGCTTGTGTGTATATTGAGCGCGCTTGCCGCGTGCGCGCCCGCTACGCCGACGGTCGCGATCATACCGACGCTAGCGCCGACGCCAACGCTGACGCCAACGCCCCTCGCGCGCCCAACGCCCGAACGCGCGAATTTTGACGCGACGCGCGCGTTTGACGCCGCGCGCAAACTCGCGGGCGAAATTGGCGCGCGTGTCGCAGGCGCCTCTGGCGCGCAGGCGGCGGATTATATTGCGAGTGAATTTGAAAAATACGGTTTGCAGGTGACGCGGCAGCCCTTTGAGTTTGAAGGTTGGGAAGACCGTGGCACAACCGCGCAGCTTGTTTCACCCGAGAACCTAAAACTCGACGCGCAAGCGCTTCAGTACAGTGTGGGCGGCAAGGTTGACGGCGAAGTTGTATTGGTGCCCGGACTCGGCAACCGCGCTGATTTTGCTCAAGTGAATGTGCGCGACAAAATCGCATTGGTGAAACGCGGCGGCGTGCCTTTTTCGGTTAAAGCGCAAAACGCGGCAGAGGTGGGGGCGCGCGCGCTTTTGATTTATAACGACGCGCCGACAAGTTTTACAGGTACATTGCGCGAACGGGTTTCGATTCCCACAATTGCGTTGAGCGGAAAATCGGGGCAGGACATTTTGAAATTGCTCAAAAACGGGAGCGTGCGCGCGAACATTGCGAGCGACGCGGCGGTGGAAAAACGCGCGGGCTATAATGTGGTTGGCACGCTCAAGGGGAAAACGGACGAAACGATTGTGTTGGGCGGACATTACGATTCCGTTTCGGCGGGCCCCGGCGCGGGCGACAATGCGTCTGGCGTCGCGACGCTGATTGAACTTGCGCGCGTGGCAGGCGCAGGCGCGCCGCCGCAGCATACGCTGGTCTTTATCGCGTTCGACGCGGAGGAATTGGGGATGCTCGGTTCGCGCGCGTATGTGGACAGTTTGTCAGACGCGCAGCTTGCCAAACTGCGCGGCATGTTGAATTTTGATATGTTGGGCGCGGGCGGCGGGCCCTTGCTTTTGATGGGTGATGGCAAGCTGGCGCTGTTGAGCCGCGCGAGCGCTAAAGAATTGGACATTGACGCGCGTAATAGTTCATTGCCCGCCAATGCCGGCAGCGATCATGAATCGTTCGCGCGGCGCGGCGTGGACACTGTTTTTTTTATGCGCGATTACGATTTGCTGCATACACCCGAAGATACGCTTGACCAAATCAAACTCGAATATTTGGACCAAGCGGGGCGCGTGGCGCAGCGTGTGTTGGAAAGATTGGACGCGGCGTCGAAATCGGATTCATCCAACCAAGACTCGCTCAAGTTAATGCCGCTCGAGTGAAACCGTTTTACGCAAGACGAGAGAAAATTGTTTCTCTCGTCTTTTTTTTTGTTGGCGCGTAGGTGGAACGTTTTTGAAATCGCTTGCGTCTCTATCGCAGAAAACAAAAAAATCGCGTTGAGGCATTTGCCGCTGGCGCCAAGCAAGCGTTTCATCGCCCTTGATGAATCTTATGCGTGACCATACATGTCGCAATGTTGATCGCGCGTAACCGGAGGAGATTCGCCATGTTTACGCTTCGCGCCTTTGCCTTTGCAATGGCGGCGTTGGCCGCGCTTTGTCTCTTGATGTTTGTCAATACTGCGGCTGTTTCCGCAGATGGACTGGTTGTCGTTGACACTTGTCCGACGACGCAAACTCCGCCGCCCAACGGGCGGCCAACAGATACGGGCATTTGTCCCGCGTATCTGCGCGTGAAAAATCACAACGTTACGGTTACAATCGAAAATCAAGTCGCGCAAACCAAGATTGACCAAGTGTTTGTCAACGACAGCGATTATCAACTCGAAGGCACGTACATCTTTCCGCTGCCTGAAGACGCGACCATTTCTGATTTTGCCATGTATGTGGACGGCAAACGGATGGAAGGTCAGGTGTTGGACCACAATCAGGCGCGTCAAATTTACGAGGATATTGTGCGCCGCCAACGCGACCCCGCGCTGTTAGAGTACATCGGACGTGGCGCGTTTCAAGCGCGTATCTTTCCCATCTTGCCGCATTCGGAACGGCGCGTCGAAATTTCCTACGCGCAAATTTTAAAGATGGAAAACGGATTGGTGAAATATGTGTATCCGCTTTCGACGGAAAAATTTTCGCCGCAGCCGTTGGGCAGCGTGAGCATCAATGTAGCTTTGAAATCGCAAGCCGCGTTAAAAGCGATTTATTCGCCGACGCATAATGTGTCGGTGGCGCGCGACGGCGATTATAAAGCAAGCGTCGGTTACGAAGCGAGCAATGTCAAACCCGACCGCGATTTTGTTTTGTATTACAGCGTTTCCGAAGATGTGATTGGCGCGACGCTGTTGACTTTCAAGCCGGATGCGAGCGGCGACGGTTTTTTCTTGTTGCTCGTGAATCCAAAAATTCAAGTGACGCAGCAGCAAGTGGTGGCAAAAGATGTGATTCTCGTTCTCGACACGTCGGGTTCGATGCAAGGCGAAAAAATAATTCAAGCGCGCAACGCGGCGAAATTTGTGTTGAATCAGTTGCAGCCGCAGGACCGCTTTAATGTCATCACCTTTGCGACGGGCATTATTTCATATGCGCCGGGCAAACTGGTGTCCGCAAGCGAACGCGGCGACGCGATTCGATTCGTGGAAAATATCGCGGCGAGCGGCTCGACGAATATCAATCGCGCGCTGTTGGAAGCGATGGCGGTCGCGGATAAGGAACGCCCGACGATTGTGATATTTCTTACCGATGGCTTGCCGACGGTGGACGAGACAAATACGGAACGCATCATCGAAAATGTGAGACAGAATGCGCCAAGCAATGTGCGCTTGTTCACGTTCGGCGTGGGCGATGATGTGAATACGCTGCTGCTCGATTCGCTCGCGGAAAAACATCGCGGCACGAGCGCGTATGTGCGCCCCGGCGAAAATATCGAAGAAACGGTTTCGGGTTTTTACGCCAAAGTTTCGACGCCCGTTCTTTCGGATTTGAAAATTGATTTTGGCGGCATCGAAACGTATGATGTGTATCCATATTCACTGCCCGATTTGTTTGCAGGCACGCAGTTAGTGGTGACAGGACGTTACAAGCAAGGCGGCGCGGCGACGATAACTTTGAATGGCAATGTCAACCAGCAAGCGCAAAAATTCGCGTTCGAGGATTTGAATTTCAAAACAACTGGCGGCGATGAATTCATCGCGCCGTTGTGGGCGACGCGCAAAATTGGTTACTTGCTCGCGCAGATTCGTTTGCATGGCGAGAATCGCGAGGCGGTGGACGAAATCGTCGCGCTGGCGATTCGTTATGGCATTGTGACGCCCTACACGTCGTTCTTGATTCAAGAGGATGCGGATGTGTTGAGTCAGGAGGGACGCACCTCCGCGAGCGATTCTGTGCAACAAAACGCGCCGCCGCCCGTCGCGGCGTCAACCTCCGGCGCGGGCGCGGTGGCTGCCAGTCAAGCGAACAAAGCGCTGCAA
>JAJTXZ010000131.1 GCA_021463195.1 Anaerolineae bacterium | reverse complement strand
GCGCGCGTTAAAACCCTTTGGGTCTCGACTGAACCAGACCCAAAGGGTTTTTGAATGATGTCGTCCATCGAGGGGCGCGCGCGTTAAAACCCTTTGGGTCTCGACTGAATTAGACGCAAAGGGTTTTTGACCCCAGACCCAAAGGGTTTTCGAACGATGTCGTCCATCGAGGCGCGCGCGTGACAAAAACCCTTTGGGTCTCGACTGAACTAGACCCAAAGGGTTTTTGAACGATGTCGTCCATCGAGGCGCGCGCGTTAAAACCCTTTGGGTCTCGACTGAACTAGACCCAAAGGGTTTTTGACCCCAGACCCAAAGGGTTTTCGGACGATGTCGTCCATCGAGGGGCGCGCGTTAAAACCCTTTGGGTCTCGACTGAACCAGACCCAAAGGGTTTTCAGAAACCCTTTGGGTCTCGACCAACAATCATGTCCAAATCTCTACCACTCCAACACGGCGTCACGTATCACATTTTCGCGCGCGGCAACAATCGCGAAAATATCTTTATCGGCGCGGACAACTATCGCTATTTTCTCGACAAGTATATTCGACACATCACACCGCTTGCGGATACGTATGCGTATTGCCTTTTGAAAAATCATTTTCATTTGTTGGTTCGAATCAAGACAGAGGAGGAAATCGCGTCGCAAGGCCCAAAGGGTTTTCGAAAACCCTTTGGGTCTAAGCCACCTCGTCCAACCCCCAGCCAAACGTTTTCTAATTTTCTCAACGCGTACGCCAAAGCCATCAATCAAATGCACGGACGCGTGGGCAGTTTATTTCAACATCCATTTGGCAGAATTGCCGTGACCAATGAAACGTATCTGCTCAACCTCGTGCATTACATTCATTTTAATCCGCAAAAGCACGGCTTTGTTGCAGATTTTCGCGAATATCCGTACTCTTCGTATCCGATTTTGCTATCCGACAAGCAGACGCGCTTGAAACGCGCGGAGGTGATTGAATGGTTCAATGGGCGCGCGCAGTTTCAAGAGTTTCACGCCGCGCGTCACGATGAGAAAATCATCCAGCCGTTTGTGGGCGATGATGATTAAAATCAAGCTCTGACGAATTTTCAGGAATCCCGCGAACCGCGCCCGCGCTGTTCGCGGAGAAAATTCGAGGACGCTTTGAAAAGGGGCTGCGATGTTTGAACAACCGGAATATACAATTACGCAAGGAAAATTGACGCCGCGTCGCATCGGTTTTGTTTCGACGCGCTTTAATGGCACCGATGGCGTTTCGCTGGAAACCAACAAGTGGGCGACGACGCTGGAACGTTTGGGACATGCCTGCTTTTATTTTTCCGGCGAATCCGATCGCCCGCCGGAGCGCAGCCGCGTCGTGCCGCGCGCGCATTTTCTCAATCCCGAAATTCAAGCGATTCAGGCGATCGCTTTTTCCGCGCGTCAACGTCCGCCGGAAATCACGCGCCAAATTCACGAACTCACGGATGATTTGAAAAATGAACTGTATCGTTTTATTCAAGATTTCGATATCGAGTTGTTGATTGTCGAAAACGCCTTGACCATCCCGCTTAACGTGCCGCTTGGACTCGCCTTGACCGAATTGCTTTCGGAAACCGGAATGCCCGCCATCGCGCATCATCACGATTTTTTCTGGGAGCGCCAGCGCTTTATGGTCGGCTGCGTGTGGGATTTTATTGACATGGCGTTTCCGCCGCATTTGCCTTCGCTCCGCCACGTGGTCATCAATTCGCTGGCGGCGGAACAACTGGGGATGCGGAATCACACCTTTAGTTTGCTCATTCCAAACGTGATGGATTTTGACAATTCGCCGCCGCCGCCGGACGCGTACAGCGCGGATTTGAAAACGGAACTCGGTTTGGCAGAGGACGAATATTTTTTGTTGCAGCCGACGCGGATTGTGCCGCGCAAAGGGATTGAACATGCCATCGAATTGACAGAGCGGCTTGGACAACCGGCGTCGTTGGTGATTTCGCATGCGTCAGGCGATGAAGGCGACGAATACGCGCAGCGCCTCCGCGAATACGCCAAGCTGTTGAATGTGCGCGTGCGTTTTGCGAGCGCGCGGGTGATGAAAGAACGCGGGCGCGACGCAAACGGGACAAAAATTTATTCGTTGGGCGATGCGTACGAACGCGCGGACTTGGTGACGTATCCTTCCACCATCGAAGGGTTCGGCAACGCGTTTCTCGAAGCGTTGTACTATCGCCGTCCCATCGTGGTGAACAATTATTCGGTCTACAATATTGACATCAAACCCAAAGGTTTCGAGGTGATTGAATTCGACGGTTTTATCACGCGCGCGGTGGTGGACCAAGCGCGCGATCTTTTGAAACGTCCCGCCCGCGCCCGCGAAATGGCGGACAAGAATTACGCGCTCGCCACGCATCATTATTCATACACGATGCTCGCGCGACGGCTCGAGACCTTGCTCGCCGAAGCGTTTGGAGAATAGGCTTTTGTTCTGGGCATGTTGCGGTTGGTTTTCAACCAACCGCTTTTTCATTTATACTTTCCCTTGTGAACGTTCCCACCAATCTGCCGCTCCAACCTCTCAACGGCGTCATTGAGCGCATCACGTTTTACAACGAAGAAAACGGCTATACCGTCGCGCGTTTCGTCCCCGAAGGCAAAAGTTACAACGTCACCGTCATTGGCAACTTGATGGGCGCGAGTGTGGGCGAAGCGCTCGCGCTGCAAGGCATTTGGACGAATCACCCCACGCACGGCCGCCAATTTGAAATCAAAAAATTCACGATTCAACTCCCCGCGACGATCGAGGGCATTCGCAAATATCTCGGCAGCGGACTCATCAAAGGCATTGGGCCCGTCACCGCCAAACGCATCGTAGATTATTTCGGACTCGAAACGTTGGATGTGATCGAAAACGATATTGCGCGCCTGAATCAAGTGGACGGCGTCGGTGGCAAACGCATCGAGATTATTCAAAAGGGTTGGGCGGAGCAGAAGCAAATCAAAGAGGTGATGCTGTTTCTGTCGGCGCACGGTGTCAGCGCCGCGCTCGGCGTAAAAATTTATAAACAATACGGTGATGGCGCGCTGAACGTTTTGAAAAATGAGCCGTATCGCCTCGCGCGCGATATTTACGGCATCGGTTTTTTGACGGCGGATAAAATCGCGCGCGCGTTGGGAATGCCAGAGGACGCGCCCGCGCGCATCGAAGCGGGCGTCGAATATGTGCTGGCGAAATTTATTGACGACGGGCATGTGTTCGCCGAGCGCGGCGCGTTGGTGGACGAAGCGCGCGAGGCGTTGGGCGCGCGCGCGGAACAAGTGGAGCAAGCGATTGGGAGACTAGAGACTGGAGACTTGATTGTCGTTGAGGAATTTGCGGGACTGGAGACTAGAGACTCGCAAACAAAGAATGTCGCTATTTACCTGACGCCGTTTCACATCGCGGAAAAAAATACCGCGAAACGTTTGTTGGAATTAAAGAACAATCGCAGCACGCGTCTCGCCGAATTTCAAAAAGTGAGTTGGGAAAAAGCATTCGCGTGGCTTGAACAACAGTCGTCAGTCAACAGTCAACAGTCAACAGTAAGCAGTCTCCAGTCTCTAGTCTCCAGTCAACAGTCTCCAGTCTCCAATCTCCAATCTCTAACCCCCAAACAACAAGACGCCGTTCGACTTGCCTTGACCGAAAAAGTTTCCATCCTCACCGGCGGACCCGGCACGGGCAAAACGACGACGGTGCGCGCGGTGATTCAACTTTTGAAAGCGAAACACAAAACCTTCAACCTCGCCGCGCCGACGGGACGCGCCGCGAAACGTTTGAGCGAAGCGACGGGCGAACAAGCGCAAACGCTGCATCGCTTGTTGGAATTCAAACCGTTCGAGCATAAAAAATTTTTGCGCGACCGCGACAATCCGCTCGACGCGGATTTGATTATTGTTGATGAAACCTCGATGATTGATTTGCTGCTGATGAACGCGCTGCTCAAGGCGATTGATTTAACTTCGCACGTTTTATTCGTCGGCGACCCGGACCAACTGCCAAGCGTCGGCGCGGGCAATGTGTTGAAAGACATGCTCGCTTCAGGCGTGATTCCTGCCGTCGCGCTTGACGTGATTTTTCGTCAAGACGAAACATCGCTGATTGTGACGAACGCGCATCGCATCAATCGCGGCGAGATGCCATTGTTCCGCGACGACGCGCGCGATTTCTTTTTGTTTCAAGAAGAGGACGCGGAAAAAGCCGCCGCGCGCATCGTGGACTTGGTGACGACGCGCATTCCGAAACGTTTTCGCTTGAACGGCGTCGTGGATGCGCAAGTGTTGTCGCCCATGCATCGCGGGCAAGCGGGCGTGAGCGAATTGAACAACGTTTTGCAAAACGCGCTGAATCCGCCCGCGCAGGGCAAACGCGAAACGCGGCACGGTTCGCGCATTTTTCGCGTTGGCGACAAAGTATTGCAAACGCGCAACAATTACGACAAACAAGTTTTCAACGGCGACTTGGGACGCATCGTCGAGATTGATTTTGAAGAGCAAACGGTGGACATTGATTTTGACGGAACGATTGTGCTGTATGAATTTAGTGAACTAGACGAACTCGTCCACGCGTTCGCCATGAGCGTTCACAAATCGCAAGGCAGCGAATACCGCGCGGTGGTATTGCCGATTCTCACGCAACATTACATGCTGTTGCAAAGAAATTTACTTTACACCGCCGTCACGCGCGCGAAACAACTCGTCGTTCTCGTCGGCAACAAAAAAGCGATTGGGATGGCAGTGCGGAATAATAAAATCGCGCAGCGCAATACGCGGTTAGCGGAACGCTTGCAGACGATGGGCAGTGGACGGCAGACGACGGAAAAAGCAAAGTCGCGTTCGGTGGAATACCGAACCGAGCAAAAAGATTGACGCGTGCGGCAGCGCATCAATCTCGAATCTCCAAGCTCGAATCTTCAATCTCAATTTCCGTATCGCTCAACGCGAATCGTAGAGAGTGTTGCGGAATTAGAGCGAATTCCACTTTGATTGGTGGGCAGACCTGATATATTACAGATAAGCAGTTCAACTGTGGGTATGGTGACTCCGGTCAGACCCCGAGTGCAAAACTCGTCCGAAAGATGGTGAGCCCATAC
>JAJTXZ010000130.1 GCA_021463195.1 Anaerolineae bacterium | reverse complement strand
GTTACAGCGCGCGCAGCTGCCGATGGCAAGCGCGGCGTTGAACGCGCCTGCGGGTTTGGTGTATCTATGGCTGCTGCAATATCTGCTGGCGCTTTTGCCCTTTTTGTTCATGCGCGCGCTGTTTCCGCAAACGTACGCCGAACTGGGCGGCAGCTGGCTAAGCGTGTTGACTCTGAATCTGGGCGGCGCGTTTTATTGGAGCAGCATTGTTCTGGAAAAGATGCAGCCCGAACTCGAAGCAGTGGCGTATGGCTTGTGGTTGATCGCGTTAGCGGCGGCGCTGCGCGCGCTGTGGCGCGCCGCGCAGACTTGGTCAACGCACGATGATTCGGCGCAAGCCGCGCGCGCTGGGTCTACCGACGAAACGTCGTGATAGGTTGGCGGAAATTTGACGGACGCTCAAGCATGCCGCGCCCAAATTTTGGGGACGCGGCATTTTTTATTTGGCGCGCGACGCGACGACAGGCCGCGCCTTAAAATCACATTAGAATCAAGCGTATTTTGGCATTTTATGGGAACTTGTCACCCGGTCGCGGCGTCTAATGCGTGAGTCAGTCATAATTTTGGAATGATTTTTTCGCACGCAAAAAGGAAAGGCGCGATGGCGCAAGAGAGAGGTGACAAAATGGTCAAACAAAACGCAATGCAGTTTGCGCACACTGAAATCGGCAAGCGCGCGCTCAAAGCAGCGGCGATTGTAGGCGCGTTGGCGTTGTTCATCGTCGTCTCGATGTTTATTTTGAACAATGTAATCGCGACGCCAGTCTCGCCGCGCGAGGCGCAAATTCGCGGTTGGGTCAGTGTTTTGAACGATAAAGCGTTAACCAAAGAGCGTCAAGCGGCGCAGCAAAAATTAGAAGCCGCCGGCGAAGAAGCGGCGCCGGCATTGATTAGCGCGTTGAGCGCGAACGATGCCATTTTGCGCGGCAATGCCGCGGAAATGCTGGGTTATATCGCGTCGCCGCGCGCGACTGATGCGTTGACGCAAATTTTGCGGACTGACCGCGTTGCCGCCGTGCGCGTCAATGCCGCGAATGCGCTCGGTTCGATTCAAGCCGCCGCCGCCATTCCCGCGCTCGCGGCGAGTTCGGTTGTGGACCCAAGTCAATCGGTGCGTCAAGCTTCGGCGGACGCGTTGGAAAATGTTTACGCGCGTGTGGCGCAATCCGCGCATAAAAATATTTCTCAGGTCCAAGCCATCGCCGTCGCGCCCGGTCAAACGAACGTAGCGTATCTCGCGAGCGGACGCGATTTGCTAGTGAGCCGCGATGGCGGCGCGCAATGGGACACACTGGCGCAAACGCTGCCCAGTCTCGTTTCGACGCTGGATGTGAATCCAACCAACGCGAATATCTTGTTCGCGGGTTTGCATTCGCAAGGCATGTATTTGAGTGTGGACGGCGGGCGCACCTGGCAAACGCTCACGCGTAATTTTAGCAATCAAGCGATTGGTCAAAGCACGGTCACGGCGATTACGGTGGACCCGGCAAATCCGATGCGCGTCATCATGGCGCACGGCATTCGCTTTGGCGATAGCAACGCGACGTTTGTGCCGCTGGGTATCTTGACGAGTCAAGACGGCGGCAAGAGTTGGCAGCATGTGATGGACTTGCAAGAGGGTCAAATCGTCACGCGACTCCAAGTGCGCGACAATCAAGTGTTTGCCTTGACGGCCAATCAAGTGTTGATTGCGCCGCTGCCGTAATAAATTGAATGCGGGAGAACGCGGAAAATAAAAAAAAATCGCAGCGCTTGATGAGCGCGGCGATTTTTTTTGCGCGCGCTTTGGTCACGCGCTTTGACGCCGCGTCAACCGTTCGCGTCGGCTCGCGCTAACGCGCCAAATTCCAATACGTACTCGACGCTTTCGCCCGGCTGCAACATTTTCAAGCGTCCTTCCGCGCGCAATTTCGCGCGCGGCGTCTCCCAATAATTCGCCGGTTCAAGCGCGCAAACGTATTCGCCCGCTTGCATCAATTTCCACTGCCCCAGGTACGGCAAATTTTCAGTTTTCCATTTTATGTACGCGCCAAAATTCAGCGCGCGGTTCACGATGCTGCCCTGCGCGTAACCGTTCACGTCGGCGCGCGGTTTGTGAAAAAAAACTTGTTCGGGATAATCCAGCGTCGGATTTTCAAAGCGCGTTTCTTGCCCGAAACCTTTTTCGGCGCGCGCATCGCGCGGACGGGTGGATTCCACATCGAGCAGAATTTCGCTGTCCGGCGAAACGACGGGAAAACCGAAATTGCAGTGATATAAAAGCATATGCGGCGCGGCGCGAAATCCTTCGTTTGTCACCGTGTCGTGAATGGTAAATGAATCTGCGCCGAGTTTCGTCGTGACGCGGCGCGTCAAAACCAGATTCTCGCCAAAGATGGCGACTTGCCGCGCGCGCCCGGCGATTTCTAAAACATAATCATCGTCGCGCCATTCTGTCGTCACACGCGTTTGTTCAGCGGGCGTGTGCGCGATGCGTCCGTGCAGTCCGAGCTCTTGGCCGTTGTCATTTTCGGCTTGGCCAAAAAAATCGAGACCGCAGGTCGTGACCAAGCCGCCGCCGAATGTGCGGGTCCAACCAAATTTGTGCGGATCATAAAATTGCGGCGCGCCCAACGCGGGATAGGTCCACGCCAGCGCGCGCCCATTATGTTCCGCCGCGCCAATATCGAGCGCGCGGTCCAGCAAAACTTCAAACCGCAAGCCGCTGCCGGTGTACACTTGCGCGACGCGCAGTCCGCGCGTTTTGCCTTCTTGGTATTCCACCAAGCGAACGCCCGCCAGCTGCGCGAGCTCGGCGAATTGTTTCAGTTCGAGTGGCGTATAGTGGCGATTGAAAAGAAAAGGCATGGAAACAAGCGAAAAGCGAAAGTAAAAAGCACAAAGTTAAAAGTTCACAATGCTTTTGATACTTTTAGCTTTGTGCTTTTGCCTTTTAGCTTTCGAGGTCCTCCAGTTGGTCAATAAATTCGTTAATCGCGTCGAATCCGCCTTGCCAGAACGCGGCAGAAGAAATATCAATGTCCGCTTCCTGCAAAATACGCTGCGGCGACGCGGAACCGCCATAAGACAAAATCTTTAGATATTTCGGTTTAAAATCTTCGCCTTGTTCGCGATAGCGTTGATACAATGCGAGAGTCAGCAGCTGCCCGAAACTATACGCGTACACATAAAACGGAGATTGGTAAATGTGCGGAATCGAGACCCATTCCCATTGAAAATAATCTTGGATTTCCACCGCGTCGCCGAATTGAGTCTTGAGATTTTGCAAGTACATTTCGTTCACTTGGGCGGTAGTCGCGCCGTCGGCGAACGCGGCGTGCGCGTCAATTTCGAACAGCGCAAAAAAGGCTTGGCGCATCACGGTCGCGTAGGCGTCATCCACGATGCGCGACAAAATATCGCGCTTGAGCGCGGCATCGTTTGTCTCGCGCAGCAGGCGTTCATTCATAATCATTTCCGCAAAGACCGAAGCGGTTTCCGCCATTGGCAGCGCGGAGTGAAAGGTAAAGGTGGAATGTTCGCGCGCCAAGCGCGCGTGCACTGCGTGACCCAATTCGTGCGCGATGGTGGAAACGTCGCGCGCTTTGCCGGAATAATTGAGCATCACATAAGGCGGCAGCTCGGGCAAGATGCTGGCGCAGAACGCGCCGCCGCGTTTGCCGGGCCGAATTTCGGCGTCCACATGTCCCGCTTCGAATACGCTGCGCGCTTCGGTGGCGATACGCGGCGAAAATTGTTCAAAACTGTCAAACACCATCGTTAACGCTTGGTCCCATGGCACGGTCATGTCGGCGGGCGCGAGCGGCGCGTACACATCGGAGCGTTTCATCGGCGCGAGACCAAGCCACTGCGCTTTAAGTTTGAAATAGCGTTGAAAGATGCCGGTGTTTTTGCGCGCGACCGCGAGCAAGGTTTCCACCGCATCATCGGGGACATTGTTCGCTAGATTGCGCATCGCGATTGGCGTTTTGAAATGACGCAGCTCAACTTGTTCCGCTTTCCAATCGTTGACGCGATTGGCATAAATTTGCGCCAACACCGCGCCGTCTGCGCTATACACGCGATATAGTTCCGCGTACGCGGCTTGACGCACCGCCGCGTCGGGATGACGCACATACGCGCTGAGCTCGTCGCGCGTCATAGTTTTGGTTTCGCCGTTGACCGTAAGCGTGAAAATATATTTGTTGGTCAACATATCGTACACGGTCATCAAACCGCCGATGCCGTTTACATCTTTGAGATTGATAATCTGTTCTTCATTTTCTTTGAGCGTATGCGGTTTGAACATGCGCTCAGATTCGAGAAAATAGATATAATCGCCCGCGTGGCGCAGCAAGCGCGCCGCGTTCGCGTCATCCACTTCTTTCCACCACAAACTGAAAAATAGCGCGCGATTGGAAACGCTCATCGCGAGTTGGTCCATTTTATTTTTGAACGCGAGCGCGTCCGCGTTTTGCGTGTCTTCGGTGAACCACAAATCGGCGTACGCGGCGACGCGATATAGCGCACGATGCAGCTCCTCTAGTTCACGCACCAAAGCCAAAAATTCGTTTTCGTCCATCGCGGCATTCAGTTTGGGACGCGCGGTTTCAAATTGCGTAATACGCGTTTCAATATCGTGCAGCGCGCGTTCGACCGGCTCGCCGCGCGGCGCTTGTAGCAGCGCGCTCAAATCCCAACGTGTTTGGGGATAGGTTTCCATTGACACATCGCTCCTTGGTAAAGTGTGGAAATTATACAATGAACTAGAGAGAATAGAGAATAACCAAAGCGGGATAAAAATAGGACGCATTAACAGACAAACGCGGTATGTTATGATCGTTTTTATATCGCGTATCTTTGATATTTTATGGAATTTATTGTCCGTTTTAAAAGAACCAACTGCCTCGATCTATCACGGCTTTCCGTTAACGGAGAGCGCGCCTGCTATTTCTCTCTCAAGAGACCCAGCGCGCGCGCCTTGGCGACTGCCTCGCCTCGCGACGTCACGCTCAGTTTTTGGTAACAATGTCTCAAATGCGCCTCGACCGTGTTTTCGCTGACTCCAATCACTCGCCCATCGGACGCTAGAATCGGCGCGCACATTTCCGAACGCGTCGTCTCGAGCGCGGCGCAGTAGCGCGGGTCGGTTCGCGTATCGCCAACGCACACCGCTTTTGCGTGCGCCATCACCCAACCCACGATGCCCTGTTCCGGGACTGCCATCAATCGTTCTTGTATCGCGTTCGGAAAGCCATAGCTGCAA
>JAJTXZ010000013.1 GCA_021463195.1 Anaerolineae bacterium | reverse complement strand
CCAGAAACGCTTACAACAGAAGCGGTCGCGCCCATCGCTGAAATCGAAACGTCCGCAGCGAGCGAACCGCCGATAGTTGTCACCAGCGCGGCGGAAACGCTTACAACAGAAACGGTCGCGCAAACGGGAGCATCAGAACCAGAAAATGCGGAATGGCTGGCGAATCTTGCCGCGTCCTCTTCGGCAGCAGTCGCCGCGAAAATAACGCCCGACGAACGCGCTGAAACGGCAGAATCGGAAACCGCTCATCTACCGGAACAAGAACCAAGCGCGCAGACGCCGATTGCGGAAACATCCAAAGCTTTGCCGCATGCCATCGCGGATACAAGTCATCTGCCCGAATGGTTGCGCGATATGGCGCCGTCCGATGAATCGGATGACACTGTCGCGAGCGCGATGGAGGAAATGCCCGGATGGATTCAAGACCTCGCGCCCGGTGAGAGCGCGGTCGGCGCGACAGGAGTATTGTCGCAACTGCCCGACCTGGATGAATCCGAACGGCAAGATTTGCCCGATTGGTTGCGCGAACCACTTGCGCCAGTCGAACCTCTTGCATCGGATAAAACAGCGGAACCGTCACAAGCGGAAGCGCAGTTCGAGTTTGATAAAGAACCGACGGAATCCGACGTTGCGCCCCAACCATCCGTTGAATTGCCGCTTTGGATGCGCGACGACGCGGTGGCAGGCCGCGACCCCTTTGAATTGGTGGAAACAAGCGGACCGTTGGCTGGCGTCAGCGGCGTTTTGCCATTGGCGCTCGCGTTGACCGAGCCGCATACGCTCTCGACTACGCCGCCGCCGCGCGCGGACAGCGGTCGAATTTTTCAGACGTTATTGGCAGAACCATTAGCGGCGGCGACATCCGCGCCGACCACCGCGCAGACCGGGCGCAAATTTTCGTCCAAGCATGCGATATATCTAGTTATTGCTTTGGCGGCTCTCTTGGCGTTATTTTTGCCGGCAGGTGGAGACGAATTGGGTCTGTTGGGCAAAAATATGGTTTCATCGCCGAGCGCGGTTTTTTATGATCAACTGAACGCGCTGCCCGCGACGAGCGTCGTGTTAATGGCGTTCGAGTACACACCCGGCCAAGTTCCTGAACTCGATCCTGCGGCGCGCGCGATTTTGGAAATTTTAGCGCTGCGCCAAACAAAAGTTGTCGCATCAAGCTCTAATCCGAACGGCGCGATTTTGGCGCAGCGTTTGTTGGAAGAAACACAGCGCGCGCATCCCGATTTCATGTTCGCGAATTTGGGATACATTCCGGGCAATGAAGCGGGTTTGAAAAAATTGGCGCTGGGCTGGCTGCCGTCGGATTATCGAACTGCCGATGGCGCGGCGTGGAGTCAATCGCCGCTGGCGAACCAAGTGCGCGGCATGGACGATTTCGCGCAGATTATTCTAATGCTGGGCGATTCGAATGGCTTGAACGGCTGGATGACGCAAGTGCAGCCGGTGATTAAAACGCCAATCATCGCGGCGACGACGGTGGCGCTAGAACCGCAAGCGCGCATCTATGTCAATTCAAAACAACTCGCCGCATCGCTGCGCGGTTTGACGGGCGCGGCGGAATTGGAATTGTGGTCCGGCAATTCGGGACGCGCGGTCAAAACGGTCAACGCGCTATCGTTCGTCGGACTCGCGCTGGCGGGAATCATCATCATCGCCAATCTAATGTGGCTGTTGAAACGCGGAAAAAAATAAGATCATTCCGCGTTACTATAAATGATTTACAACTACGGCGTTATTCCTTTGCTCGATGCGTTCATTCGCGCGATTTTGACCAGTTTGCAAGTAACTTTATCAAATCGGGATTTGAACGCGACACGATTTTATGGATGCCTTTTTCACTTCTATGTGCGGCACAGGCGGCTTGTGCGATGGGTTGGGCGTATGGCTCGCCGCGCTCTTGACGATTCTCGTATTCTCCTATCTGATTCACGATTCATTTTTCTTTCGTCTCGCGTCGGGTTTGCTCGTCGGCACCGCCATTGGTTTTGCGAGCGCAGTGATAATTCACGCGACTCTCTTGCCAATGGCATCGCGTTTGCTCAATGAAATTTCAAGTTTGCCCGAGAGTTGGGTGGCATTATTATTTGACATTATTCCGCTTGCGCTGGGCATTTCGCTTTTGGTTCGTTTGACGCCGGCGTTTCGCGCGACCACGTTCAGTAACCTTGGACTAGCATATCTATTTGGCATCGGCGCGGCGTTGACCATTGGCGGCGCGCTAGCGGGCAATCTAGTTCCGCAGTTGACGGCAACCATGTCCCTTTCGCTCGCGCCGCAGGCTTCGTGGCTGGAATGGTTGAATAGTCTGCTAATTCTGATTGGCGTTCTCGGCGCGTTTTTAGCGTTTCGTTTTATCCAACCCGGCAATCGTCCGTGGCAGCGCGCGTACGACCTGGTGACGCGCGGTTGGGGAACCATCGGCCGCGGTTTTATCATGATTGCTTTTGGCGCGATTTTGGCAAGTTTGATTCTGGCGCGCGTCTCGGCGTTGGTCGGACAATTATATTTCCTCTTTCACGATTGGCTGCCCATTCTCAAATAATTATGGCGGAAGCTCCTACTTCGATTCTATTTGCCGATGTCGGCGCGGCGGCAACCAAAGTTGGATTGGTTGACCTCGTTGCCGGACAATATCGTCTATTGGGCGCGACACGCGCGCCCAGTTCGATTGGCGCGCCATATCACGACGTAATGGCGGGCGTGCGCCAAGCGATTATGCAGCTGCAAGCGCTGACCGGACGCCGCTTGCTCGACGCGCAGAATGCGCTGCTTAAACCGGCGCGCGGAGATGGCGATGGCGCCGACGCGTTTACGGCAGTCACGAGCGCGGCGCTGCCGCTGCATACAGTGGTGATTGGACTTGCGCGCGATTTTTCGGTGACGGGCGCCGAACGCGCAGTGAATAGCTCGTGCGCGGTGGTGGAACATACGATTGCGGTGGATGAGGAATCGGGGCGATGGGGCACGACCGCGCAAGATGGACGCGCCGGCGGACCGAGCGCGGCAGTGGAAAAACTCGCCACGCTGCGCGCGGACGTGATTGTGATGGTCGGCGGCATTGACGGCGGCGCGGTGGCACCGCTGCGCGAGATGGCAAATATTGTGGCGGCGGTGGGCGCGGCAATGGATGAATCGCAGCGTCCGTTGGTGGTCTTTGCCGGAAATCAAGCGGCGCGCGGCGAAGTGGCGGAACGCATCGGCACGCTAATGCAAGTCCACATGGTGGATAATGTGCTGCCCACGCTCGACCATCTGAACCCCGGTCCGCTGCAAATGGAATTGGAAAGCATCTATCGGCAGCGCCAAATCGAAAAAATTCCGGGCTTTGCTAAATTGGCGGCGTGGACGGATCGCGGCGTCATGACCAGCGCCGATGCGTACACACGCGTCGCCGAATATTTGGCGCGTAAATATCAGCTGCGCGTGTTGGCGTTGGATTTGGGCGCGAGCGCGACGACGTTGATTCATACCGACGGCAAGCAGCTCCGACGCACCATTTTGGAAGAATGGAGCATCGGCTTTGGCTTGGAGGCGCTGCTCGACGCGGTGGGAATCGAAAACATTATGCGCTGGCTGCCCGCCTCATTTGAAACCAGCGAAGTGCACGCGCAGCTGTTGAATCAGGCGCTGTACCCGACCGCCGCGCCGACGCGATGGCACGATTTGACAGTCTTGAACGCGGCAGGCCGTGAATTATTGAGCAAGGTGACGCAGGCGTGGCAAAACGACCCGGCGCTCGCGTTAATGGACAGCGATTTGATTTTATTAAGCGGCGCGCCATTGGCGCGCGGCGGCAAACCTTCCGCCCTGCTCTTGATGTTATTGGATACGTTGGACGTGCGCGGCATTTATTCGGTCGCCGCCGACAGCGTTGGTTTGGCGTCGGCGCTGGGCGCGGTGGCGACGGTGAATCCTGAAGCGGCGGCGCAAGCGTTAGAGAGCGATTGCTTGGTGACGTGGGGCACGGTGTTTGTGCCAGAGCTCGCGCCGCGCGCCGGCGAGCCAGTGGTGTTGAACGTCCAAGTGCAGCCCGCGCGCGGCGGACGGTTGGAAGCCGATGTCAAACTCGGCTCGCTTGAATTGATTCCATTGGGCGAAGGCGAAAAAGCGGAAATCGAAATTCGCGGCGGGCGCGGCGTGCGGTGGAATAAATTTATCGAGGGCTTTAAGAACAATACTTTTAAACGCGAAGTGCAAGGCGGCACCGCCGGTTTGCTGATTGACGCGCGCGGGCGTCCGCTGCCGCAGCTGGATCAGATGGAACGTCAACGCGAAAAAATGCAGGAATGGATGTGGGAGGCGGGCGCCTGACGCGCGCGCAAAGCGGATACGATGATTGAATTTGTGCCTCAACTGCTCCAACGCCGTGTGACGGCGAACACGCGCATTCGGCGCGCGCGACGCTTGCCGGTGCCCGGCGAAACGGCGGGCGCGCTCGGTATGCGTATCGGCGCGCAAGATGTTATCGCGCGCGCGTATCCGCCCAAAATACGTCGCGCTCTTTCACTCACGCGCGTCATTGGCGTCACCGAAGCCGAAGTGCCAAAACGCTTGCTCAAACAAGTGGGCGACCCGGTGGAAGCGCGCGAAATTATTATCGCCAAACCCATCAATTTTGGCGTGCAACGATTGGTGTATCGCGCGCCCGAAGCAGGTCAAATCACCGCGATTCAGGGTAGTTGGATGATTTTGGACCTGTACGGACAACCGTATGATGTGCCGGCTTTATATCGCGGCACTATTGTAGCGGTAGAGCCGCGTCAGGGCGGAACCGTCGAAGCGCAAGGCGCGCTGGTGCAAGGAGTATGGGGTTCGTCCGCGCCCGGCGCTCAAGCCAAAGAAGCGGTAGGTGTGATAAAATGGCTCAACAAAACGTCGGATGGGATCTTGGAAGCCGAGAGTATTGAAGCGGACGCGCGCGGCGCGATTCTAGTCGCGGGCGGCGGAGTGACGGCAGCGGCATTGGAGCGCGCGACAGAGATCCAAATCGGCGGCTTGGTCGTCGGTTGGCTGCAACCTGAACTGCGCGCGCGCGCAAAAAATGCGCGCTTTCCGGTAATGGTCACCGAAGGATTTGGCGCTAAAACGATGTGCGCGCCAATTTATGATTTGTTAACAGCGCTGAACGGGCAAGAAGCAGCTTTGAATGGACGCTATCAGCTGCGCGGGGCTGAGGCATGTCGCCCCGAATTGTTTGCGCCGCTGGCAGCCAGTCGGATGCTGCCTTCCGATGCGCCCGCGGAACTTGACCAGCTGGAAGTGGCTCCGCGCGCGCGCGTGCGCGGTTTGTGCGAACCGTATCTCGGTTGGATTGGCACATTGCCCGAAACATTTTGGTTGCAATGGCTGATAACCGACGCAGGAACGCCATTGCCAGCGACGCTGGTGGAATGGCAAACTGTATCAGGCGAAAAAGAATTGGTCCCCTGGACGAATTTGGAATTAATCGGCTAAGATTCTAACGGCAAGTCACGGCGCGTAGAACTTGCCACTATGGGAGGTCCTATGGCAGAAGTAGCACCATCCGCAGGCGGCGGCGGCGGCGGAAGAAACTTTTTACTCATCATCGGCGGGCTGGCAGCCGTGCTATTTATCGGACTTTTGGCGTTGGGCGCGATTATCTTTTTGCCGCCATTATTCGGCGGCGGCGAACAGACGGCAGCGCTTTCTACCGCGACGCCAACGCGCATTGTTGTTTTACCCACTGCCACGCGCGCGCCAGCAGCTACGGCCACACTCGTTGTCTCGAATGTGCCGACGCCGGTCCTTGCGCCGGGCGAACGTCAAGTGTTGATCGAGGTGGACGATGACAAGAATGTCACGCTAACGACCTATGAGGGCGGCAAGACGCCAATGGTTCAAACAGGCGTTTGGGCGGAGGATTCAGCGCAGCAGCAGTTGACGCTGACGCTTACTACGCTCAATGGCAAGCCCTTCAAGGACACAATCGTTTTCAAAATCGAAAGTGGACAGCTCGTGCCAATTTCGTTCAATCCCGCGCTGCACGGGAATCTCTCGAACATTCAATTCAAACGCACGAACACAAGTTCTTTTAATTCTCCCGCGCCGATATTCGCGCGCGGCGTGGGTCAAAGCATGCCCGCCGCGCAAGCGACCGCGACGCCCAATCCGCTTACGGGCGATTATGGCGGCGCCATTCCTGCGCCGGGGCCAAACGAAAAGCTTTTGACGCTGACGTTAAGCGAAGACGGCATGGCAGCGCTGTCCGGCACCGAAACCGGTAAAGCGTCTACGCTGCAGCTGGGAACTTGGGAAGCGAATGGCAATACCGTCACGGTGAACTTTACGGAAATGGATGGCACGACGTTAGCGGACACGCTCGTTTTTGAACTCAAAGGCAATCAACTGGTCTCGACGCAGTTGGATGCGAATTTGCACGGCGAAGCGCTGATATTGACGCGCGATCCCAATAGTCCGGTTTCGACCAGCGCGCCCGCCGCCGGCACCTACACGCAAAACTTGAACGCGCCGGGAACGGCGACGCCGATTCCAATTACGGCGACGCCCATTATGATTACGGCGACGCCGCCAGCGGGTGGCGGCGATCAAGGCAATTTGCCCGATACGGGTTTGGGCGAAGATTTGCTGTTATTGCTTGGCGGCGCGTTGCTACTCATAGGCATTATCGTGGTGGCGCGTCGGATGCGGTCGGCTTGACCGCGCCGCGCTTTAAACGCTAGAAAGAGAAACCTGACAGCTGTTTGCGCTGTCAGGTTTTTTATATCGGCGCGCAATTTAGAGCTGCGGACCCAAGGCTTGGGGTTTTTGAAAACTTTAAAGGTCGCTCGTCCCCTTTTCAAGTCCCAACGATTACAATATAATGACAATGTTTGGCGCGTTCCGAAAATTTTTTATTTGAGAAAATATGCCGATTCCACAATACAACGATTTTGAAATCGCGATTGAACGCGACGCGGACGCGTATCGCGCCCGTGTGCTGCGTTCGCCCAGCGGTGAAGCGACGAGCAAATTCGTTTTGCCGTTTAGTCCATTGGAAATTGAAAATCTTTTGCTACGAATGGGACAAGCGCGCCCCAGACAGCGCAGCGGCAGCTCGCAAAAATTTCAAGCCGCGCGCGCTTTTGGCTCGAAATTGTACAACGCGATCTTTGCGGACGAGGTGGGCCAAGTCTGGCAGAAAAGTTTGATTCTGAGCGACACGCAGCAGCGCGGTTTGCGGATTCGTTTGCGTTTGGATGACGCGCCCGATTTGGTGGACATTCCATGGGAATTGTTGTTTGACTCTTCGCAAGCGTTATTTATCAACACTACTGTTCAAATGCCGCTCGTGCGCGCGTTGAATTTGAGTCTGCCGCCGCGCGCCTTGAATATTAAACCGCCGCTGAAAATTTTGGTGGTGATTTCCGCGCCATCGGATGCGGTGACATTGGACGCCGCGCAAGAATGGGAAAATTTACGGGCGGCGCTGCAGCCACTGATAGACGCCGAAATAATTGCGTTGGAACGTTTGGAAGAAGCGAACATGCAAGTATTGCAGCAGCGTCTGCGGCGCAATGAATATCACGTCTTGCATTTTATCGGACACGGCGAATTCGACCCGACCTCGCAGCAAAGCAGCTTGTTGTTTGAGGATGAAAAACAGCGCGCATGGCGCGTCAATGGCCAAGTTCTCGGCACGCTGCTCTATGATCACAAAACATTGCGCTTTGTGTATTTGAATGCGTGCGAAGGCGCGCTCGCCGGTTCGAGCAATCCGTTCAATGGTATCGCGCAAAGTTTATTGCGGCAAGGCATCCCCGCCGTGCTGGCAATGCAATTTCTCATCACCGACGCGGCGGCGTTGAAATTTTCGCAAGAAGTGTATCGCGCGCTCGCAGACAATTATCCGCTTGAAGCAGCTTTGTCCGAAGCGCGCAAAGCATTGTATTTGAGCGGCAACGAAACGGAATGGGCAACCCCCGTTTTGTATTTGCGCGCGCCCGATGGTGTGTTATTTGATTTGCAGGACGCGCCACCCGTCGCCGCCCCGTCTGGCGTTACGTCACCCAATCCAGCGGGACACGAAATCAACGCGAGCGGCGATGTGAACATTATCAATATCGGCGCGGGCGCGCAAGTGGGACAAATTGCTGTGGGCAAGGATATTACCCAAGCAGCTGCTAGCGCGGAAGCGCTGACCTATGACGAATTGCAGCGCCGCGCGATTGCCGCGCAAAATCGCGCGGAACAAATTTGGCACGACACACCTTTGGATGATGACGCGTGGCGCAAGAAATTCGAGGAAGCGTACGCGCTGCTGGAACGCGCGGACAAATTGCGTCCCGATGATATTACGACGCTGCTGCGCATGGCGCAAGCGCAGGCGCGACTCGATCCTTTGCGCGCGAAAAAGATTTTGTATCACTTGGAAGATGTAATCGGCGAACCGATGACCGACGATCATGTTCGCAAATTGGGCGAAGCGTTTTTTTTGCACGCGACTCTGAGCGAACCGCCGAGCGAAAATTTATTAAAACGCGCGCGTCCATTGTTTGAACGATTGAACGATGCGAAAAAATTGCGCGAGATTGATGTGTTGCTTCAGCGAATCAACAAACCGAATGCTGCGAGTTTGAGTGACTTTTACGGCGGTGAAACTTTTGTTCCCAGCGGACACTGGAATATCCAAGCCCAAGATATGATGGAAAGTCGCTTGACCGTCGAATTCGCGCCGAACGGTTCGTTTCAAATGATGCAGCATGTCGGCGCGTATCAAACGCCAATTAATGGTTCATGGACCTTTAAACCCATAACGCATGAACTTGAGTTGCAAGGGATGACCAATACATTTCAGTCGTTCTTTCTCATTTTGACGATCGCGGGGTCATCGTCTGCGGGCTATGGCGCGGTGGGCAGCGACGGGATCAGATATCAGCTGACGCGAGCATAAGGAGCTGCGATGCCAATCACCTCAAGCGACCTCAATCACAATTGGGTTTTGTGTACGCAAGACCGCACGGTGCGCGATACGCGCGATGCCGTTGAACCGAACAAACATCGCATCACTTGGATTATCACACCGTTGCCGGGCGTCGGCTACGCGGTCTTTCGCCTCGGCAATTTGGCGGCGTTTTTGAAAAAAGAAACGGGCAGCGAATTTCCCCCGCCTGCCGTCTTTCACCAAACGCTTGGTGAGTTGGAAAAATTTTTATTGCAATGCAAAACAACCGCGCTGGATGTGAGCGCGGATGCAGCAAGCGAACGCGCTAAATTAGGCGTCAACGATTTGCCGCCTGTCGTTCTGGAAAATGGAACCCCCATCGGACTTTTGAAACACAGCACGCGCAGCAGCCCACCTGAAGCGGACTGGCTCGACAATGAACCAAAAAGCGCGAACGGCGGGGGACATCCGCGCAATGGCAACGATGCGCCCAAAGCGCCCGGCACACTCGACGTTGAGATTGCGCCGCAAGCCGCGCCGCCTGCGCGCCAAATCAACGTCCGTTTTGACCCGCCCGAACAAAAAGATTCGCCGCTCCAAGTCGGCGACACGTACACGCTCGCGTTCAGTGTCGAAATGGAACGGCTCGCCGAAGCGATCGCGGCGACGACGCTGGACGAAGCGCGCTTTTTTCCAGAGAACGTCGCGCAAATCGAAATCATCGCGCAGCTCATCAGCGACGATTTCGAGATTTTCACGAGTCCGCAAAAATTGATCGTGCCGCGCGAAGGCAAATCCAAAAATCGCGCGCGTTTCGATATTTCGCCCAAACGCAACGGCGTGGGTGAATTGACCGCGGTGTTTTTAAAAGACGGCAACGCGGTGCAGGCGATTGAATTGAAATTGAATGTCGGCGCAGGCAGCAGCGCGATCGTCGAGAGCAAAACATTGGGACGCACCGTCGAAGCCGCGGGCGCAGCGCAGCCGCGCGGTTTAGCTCTGTGGATAAAGTACGTGGGCGAAGGTTTTCAAGTGACCGTGCTGGGTCCGAACGAAAATACTGTATTCATGCTGCCACTGCAGCTGCAACAACTCGAACAAGCGATTGATAAAGCGCGCGCCGCGTTGAAACAAATCGTCGAGTTTCAAGACAAAACTAATTTGGTCTATCAGCTGGATACCCAAATTGATGCGGCGGTAAAAAATAAAACGCTGCCGATGTTGGCGCGCGCGGGTTTCATGCTGTTTCAAAATATTTTCATGAATCCCGGCAGCAGTCAAGCCGCGCTCGCTTTTGCCAAACGTTTTCGCGAGCTGGCGCGCGGCGAACCGCTCAACATTCAAATCAATTCGCCGCAAATGATGCTGCCGTGGGGCATTTTGTACATGGCAGACCGCTACGACCCCAATAACATTCAACCCGAATTGTTTCTCGGCTTGAAACACATTATCGAACATCAGCCGATGGAAGAGAAAATGGATTTCGCGTCGAATATCGCCAGCGCGCCCGCGCTCACCGTCAGTTTGAATCTGAATCGCGACATTGACAAGCAGATGAAATTTCCGCTCATCGAGAATCAAGAAAAATATTGGGCGGCGCGCAAACAAAAGGGGGGGGTGAAGGTGTTGACGCGCGCGAGCGGCGCGGATTTGTTGCGCGCGTTAGAGAGCGACGCCACGCCCGACCAAATCACTTATTTTTATTGTCACGCCCTATCCAAAAATTTGGCGGAAGGCGGCGCGGACGCGTCGCTGTTGCAGCTCGGCGCCACCGATACGCTCAAACTCGAAGACTTGCGCTTGTTCGCGCCGATTGATATTCGCTGGAGCGGCAGACCGTTGGTGTTTCTCAACGCCTGCGAATCGGCGGAACTCTCGCCGCTTTTTTACAATGGCTTTATGCCGTACTTTGTCGCCAAAGGAGCGCGCGGCATGATTGGCACGGAATGTTCCGTGCCGGCGGTGTTTGCGTTAGATTGGGCAGGGAAATTTTTTGACCAATTCCTCGCGGGCAAAACGGTGGGCCAAGTGTTTCTCGAATTGCGCCGCGAATATTTTTTCAAACACAACAATATTCTCGGTCTGCTATACGCGTTGTATTGCGACGCGGATACGCGGATTGAACCAGCGCTGGGAGGATAGCCCTGTCGCCAATCACATATCGCGATTGCGCGCGCAGGTTTTTCGCAATATAAAAAAAACAGAGCATTGCGCTCTGTTTTTTATTTCGCTACGCCTTGCAAAATTAAATTGATGCCGATAGCGGGCTGCGCGCCGCTGCCGCCGCCGGTCTGCGCGATGTGCGTAAACTGCACCGCGCCAAATAGCGCCGCGTTGATTTGTCGCTGCAAACCCTGCGCGAGCGCCGTCACCGGAATCCAGCCGAAATTGACGCCTTCAGGCGTCGGAATAATTTTAATCCACACCGCCTTGAGTTCGAGCGGCATCGTGTCCGTCGTCACTGCCATTTCAGCCGCTATGGGTAAACCGCCCGCGCTATCCAGATTGCCGCCTAGCGCGATTTGGCCCGGCGTATCCATCAGACGCGCTTTGCCATTACTGATGCCTAAATTGGGGCCCGCGATAAAACGAAAGTACGAACTGATTTCATCTTCCGTAAACACCACGCGAAAGTTATCGCCCGGCGCGAGCGTCTCGAGCTGATTTAATTTATTTCGCATCGTCAGCGCGGCTTCGGTCGAAGATTGAACTGGCCGATTAAGGACGCTCACAAACGCCGCCACCGAAACCGCGCCGAAAATAAAAAAGCACGCGGCCGTGAGAAATACCAAACCGCCCACCGCGAGCGCAAGACGCTGTACTTCCGCCGCGCTAAAACCGCGCTGCACCGTAACCGTTTGCCCGCGAATCGAATCGCCCGCGATGTGAACATCGCCGCCGATGATATCGCCGTCCACGTGAACGCTGTCGCCAGAAATATCTATGGCGTTCGGCGGTTTAGGCGGCGTGGGGGAAGATGCTTCATCCACAATACGCCCATTATAAAATTTTTTCGCGAACGCGACAAGGGGCGTTTTCTGGCGATTACTCATATCTCGAAAACGCAGTGGATTTCCAGACCCCAAGGGTTTTCGAAAACCCTTGGGGTCTGGAAATCCGGATAATCACCAGGCGTTTTATGTTAAAATTTGATTGCGTTTGTTTCGCCGCAGACTTTTCTTGTGGCATCAACTCGATCGTACGCGATTCCCAAGCGCTTGATGTGGTTTTCAAAATTTTGACGCACACTCAACTGGACGCGCCAGATTGACGCGCGCGCATTCTAAAATTAGAATAGTCGTTAATCACAAATCCAAAATCACCTATCAAAAATTCCAGGAGGCAATTCGATGGCTGAGACTGATATCATGCCAAAAACCGAAGTGAGCGAAGCGCAAATCGCGGTGCATTGGAAAGAAGAAGAATATTATTATCCGCCAAAAGATTTTGTCGCGCAGGCGAATATGAACGACCCGAACGTGCAGGAACGTTTCACGCTCGATAAATTTCCCGATTGTTTCAAAGAATACGCGGACATGCTCGATTGGTATGAACCATACCACACCGTTCTCGACACAAGCAACGCGCCGTTTTGGAAATGGTTCGTCGGCGGAAAATTGAACGCGTCGCACAATTGCATAGATCGCCATCTGGAAAAATACGGCGACAAAGCCGCGTATATTTTCGTGCCCGAACCTGAAGGCGAGGACGCAGTCCACCTCACGTACCGCGAATTGCACAAACGCGTGAATGAAGTGGCGTCGCTTTTGCGCGCGCTCGGTTTGAAAGCGGGCGACCGCGTCACATTTCATCTGCCGATGACGCCCGAACTGCCGATTACGATGCTCGCGTGCGCGCGACTCGGCATCATTCATTCGCAGGTGTTTGGCGGATTCAGCGGACAGGCGTGCGGCACGCGCATTCAAGATTCCGGCAGCCGCGTTTTGATAACGATGGATTCGTATTGGCGCAACGGCGCGCTCATTGACCACAAAGCGAACGCGGATATCGCCGTGCAAACCGCGCACGAATTGGGTCAAGCAGTGGATAAAGTGTTGGTGTGGCAGCGTTATCCGGGCAAATATTCCGCGAAAACGCCGATGGTCGAGGGACGCGATTTTTTCATGAACGATTTGCTCAAGGAACATGAAGGAAAAATTGTCGAACCTGAACACATGGACGCGGAAGCGCCGCTCTTTGTGATGTACACGAGCGGCTCGACCGGCAAACCAAAGGGGATTCAACATCGCACCGGCGGTTATCTCGCGTATGTCGCCGCGACCTCGAAATGGGTCCAAGACATTCATCCCGACGATGTATATTGGTGCATGGCGGACATTGGCTGGATTACGGGACATTCGTACATTGTGTACGGTCCGCTCGCGTGCGCGGCGACCGGCGTGATTTACGAAGGCGTGCCAACGTTTCCGGACGCAGGGCGGCCGTGGCGCATCGCGGAAAAACTGGGCGTAAATATTTTTCACACCGCGCCCACTTCAATCCGCATGTTGCGAAAATTGGGCCCGACCGAGCCGCAAAAATATAATTATCATTTCAAGTGCATGACCACCGTCGGTGAGCCGATTGAGCCCGAAGCGTGGCGTTGGTATTATGACGAAGTGGGTAAAGGCAAAGCGGTCATCACCGATACGTGGTGGCAAACCGAGACGGGCGGCATTTTATGCAGCGCGCTGCCCGCCATTCAGCCGATGAAACCGGGCAGCGCGGGCCCCGGATTACCCGGTATCCACACCGTCATTCTCGACGATATGGGCGTTGAGGTGTTGCGCGGCGTGGGACGCGCGGGCAATTTGTGCATTCGCAATCCGTGGCCCGGCGAAATGCAAACGATTTGGGGCGACCCGCAGCGCTATGTGGACACGTACTATGCGCGCTACAATCGCAATCGCCAGAGTACCGATTGGCGCGATTGGCCCTACATGGCGGGCGATGGCGCGGTGGAAGCGGAGGATGGCTACATTCGCATTCTCGGACGCATTGACGATGTAATCAACGTGGCGGGGCATCGGCTCGGCACCAAAGAAATTGAATCGGCGTGCCTCACCGTTCCCGAAGTCGCGGAAGCAGCGGTCGTTCCCGTCGCCGATGAAATGCGTGGCCGCGTGCCCGTCGTATATATCGCGTTGAAACCCGGCATCGAGCCGAATAATGAGATTGTCGCGCGCGTCGTCAAAGCGAACGAAGAATTGATTGGCAAAATCGCGCGTCCGAAATTTGTCTATATCGTTCCCGACATGCCGAAAACGCGTTCGGGTAAAATCATGCGCCGCGTGTTGGCTTCCATCTCCAATCGGCGCGATGTGGGCGATGTGACAACGTTGGCGAATCCGGGCGTGGTCAAAGAAATCCGCGAAATGGTGCAGGGCGCCGACCAGACTATCGCGCAAGGTCAAACGCCCGACGACATTGCCAAATTTGGACAGAATGAATAACGGATATGCTGCGCGCGCAAGATCATTTTGAAATTTGTCTTGTACGCGCATAACGCGAGCGGATCACATCCCTTGCGCGCTTGTACAAACAACAGAGCAGACTTGAGGTCTGCTCTGTTGTTATTTACGTCACTACTGTTACGCGCTGGTAGGACAAATTTGAAATTTGTCGTGCATTGACACGCTATTTTATGGATTAGCTGCGGAATGTGAGTTGCGTCATTTAGCGCGCGCCGCAAACTCAGACGCGCCACGGCTCGATCACAATTCGCCCGTTCCGCACGCAAGCGATTTCGGGCCCGCGCGTTTTTTTGCCGCGCGCATCGGGCGAAGCGGCAATGTGTCCGCCAATGCGCAGCTGCGGCGGAGTCAAACTGAGGGCGCCGATGGTGGCGCTGTCATCGCCCTGCGCGCCCGCATGAACCAAACCGCGCAATTTGCCAAAAACCAAAACATCGCCCGCCGCGATAATTTCCGCGCCATCATTCACATCGCCATACACGACGACAGAGCCCGAATGTTTGATAATCTGTCCCGAGCGCAAAGTGCGGCGAATCATCAACGCCTGAATGTCGCCATTGTGTCGCGTGTACATTTCGGCGCGCGCTTGCGGCGCGACGGGCGCTTGCGGCGCGGCGGGCGCCACGACGCCAACGTTGATACCGTGCGCGCCCAAAAGCGCTTGCAACTGCGCGCGCTCGCTTTCGCTCAAAAAGCGTTGACCCGTTTCGATGCTAATCTGCGCGCCGCGAAAAAACGCCGCGGCATTGGGGCGCGTCAGCTGGCGTTCCAGTTCGGCGAGAATTTCATTCCAGTCGCCGTCGCCTAGCGCAATCAATACGCCTTCGCGCGTGCCGCGCACCGTGACGAGCGCGTCGCTTTCTAATTTCATTGCGTTAAATCCTTTCGAGACCAAAGACGCGTGTCGGCGCGCATGCGTCTTTGGTACATCGAATTACGCCGTCTGCGAATAACAGTCCGATTACAAACATCGCGCGCAGGATTCGAACTATGGCGCGGAACCGGTGAATTGTAAAGTGTACAATTTGTTGGGCGCGAGCTCTATAGCAACGCCCTGCGAATTGGCTGCTCCCGTGAGCCGCACAAACCAACGCGCGCCGGGCTGCGTTTGAATATTATCGAAACGAAAAACGCCATCCGCGCCCGTGACGCTCGACGCAACCACTTGACCATTGCCATTTTCCAAAATGACCGTGATGCCGCTCACGCCCGCGCCTGCAACATCAACAACTGTGCCGGCGATGCCGGGCAGCGGCGCGCTGCTGTCCTGTGTTTGCGTGACGCGCCCCGTATACGCGTTGCCAACCGGCGCCGCGGGCGCGGGCGGCGCGCCTTGAGGCGCGGCGCCCGTATTGCGCGTTTCCGGCGGAGGCGGCGCGGCGGGTTTGGTCACCTGTTCGTCGGCGGGCAATTTGAAATACGCGCGCAAAATATCGCCCGCAATCGGCGCAGCCACTTCGGAACCCTCGCCGCCATCGTACACAAAAACGACGACCGCCACTTCCGGATTTTCATAAGGCGCAAACGCCGTGAACCACGCGTGCGTCGGCAAATGGCCGCGCACTTTCGGACCGAAAAATTCCGCCGTGCCGGTTTTAGCGGCAACCGCCAAATCCGGGAAATTTACCTTCCATGCCGTGCCGCGCGTGACCGCTTCGCGCATCCCCTGCCGCACAATGGCTAGATTATTCGCGTCAATCGGCAGTTTGCGAATCACTTGCGGCTCTATCGTATTGGTCATGGTTCCGGTAGAATTGACAATCGCGTGTCCCAAATGCGGACGATACAGCGTGCCGCCATTCGCGATGGTCGCGGTCATGTCCAAGACTTGCAGCGGCGTCGCCAAGACAAAACCCTGTCCGATTGCCATATTGTACGTGTCGCCGGTCGTCCATTGTTCATTCAGCGTTTGTTGTTTCCATTTCGGATCCGGCACCAAACCCGGCGCTTCGCCGGGCAAATCAATGCCGGACAATTCGCCGTAACCGAATAGGCGCGCGTATTCCGCGAGCAGCGCTTGGCCGAGCGGCGTTTGAAAATCGGTAAAACCGCCCGCGAGTTTGTAAAAGAAAATGTCATTGGAATTGGCAACCGCGTCATAGACATTTTGAAAGCCAAAACCGGGCCGATACCAATTATAAAACGGCTGCGCCAGCCGCGCGTCGTCCGGAAAAAATTTATTGGGCAAATAAATAATGCCCGGGTCAAAGAGCTGCGTGTTTTGATCAATCACGCCTTCTTGCAATCCGCCCGCGGCAGAGAATAATTTATACACCGAACCGGGCGGATACATGCCGCTGATAGCATGATTGATGAGCGGACGGTCTTTGTCCAAATTCAACGCGTTGAAATCGGTCGCGCGAATGCCGCGCGCGAATAAATTATTGTCATACGTGGGCAGCGAGACGAGCGCGAGAATTTCGCCATTGTTGGGATTCATCACAATCGCGACGCCTTGCTTGACGTTCTTTTTCGCCATGCCTTTGGCGAGCGCGTCTTGGACCTGTTGCTGCAATTCGGCATCCAGCGCCAGCACGAGATTGTTCCCCGGGATAGGCGATTCTTGCACTTGACTGCTAAGAATATTGCCGTTTACATCTACGATTGCCAAATCCGTGCCGCTGCGTCCGCGCAGTTGGTCTTCGTACGCGGCTTCGAGTCCCGCGACGCCTACGAAATCATTTTGGTCATAGCCGCGTTTTTCATATTCGTTGAGCGTTTGGCCAGAAATCGCGCCCAGATAGCCCAAGAGATGCGCCACCAGCGCGCCGGCGGGATACGTGCGCACCGGTTCGATTTCAACGCGCACGCCGGGATAATCCGCGCCCTTTTCTTGTAATTCAAACGCAATCAAACGCGGAATGTTGGTCTTGACGAGGACCGCGTTGAATGGGTCGGTGCGGCGGCCCTCGTCCACCAATTCCGTCAGTCCCGGACGGCGCGTCGGCGAAATAAAAGTGCGCGAGACATCGCTTGCTAGCGCGCCCAACGCGGCGGTGGTGTCCGCTTCAATCGTGGTATTGAGCGGCGCGTCAATCAACACGCTCAATTTTTTCAAAATATCGGCTTGCTGCGTTTGCGGCAAATCGGCGGGGACGATGCTCACATTGAATTGCGGTTCATTACGCACCAACACTTGGCCGTTGCGGTCATATACCACGCCGCGCGCGGCATCCGTGCGCAGCAGACGCACGCGATTTTCTTCCGCAGCTTGAGTGTACGCTTTACCCTGCACCACTTGAATTTGATACAGGTTGTACGCCAACACGACAAACGCCAAAATCACCAGACCCGCGAACAGGCGAATGAACGGGCTGGGTTTGACTTCCAAGATTTCTTCGTCGTCTTCTTGAAGTTGCGGCGGACGTTTGTATCGCAGCATAAAAATAAAAACCTTGCGCGCGCGCGCGAAAAAAATTATACGCGCGCTAACAAGCTCAACCAAATTCTATACGACGCGATTATGAGAAACTAATGAGAGCGCTTGTTCCGCGCGCGGCTCTGGTAAAAAAATCAATTATCGGATAGAGTCAAGATAATATTATTCTCAAGGAGTGGGTATGTCACAATCTATTTCCGCGCGCAGTCGCGTCCGTCGGCTGCCCGGGCGCGGCATGTACGACCGCGCGGTCATTTATAAAATTTTGGACGAGGCATTGATTTGCCATATCGGCTTTGTGGCGGACGGTCAACCGTTCGTGATTCCGACGATTCACGCGCGGCGCGACGATACCCTGCTGCTGCACGGCGCGGCGGCGAGCCGCATGTTGAAACACATTCAACAGGGCAATCCGATTTGCGTCGAGACGACGCTGCTCGATGGGCTGGTCATCGCGCGCGGCGTCTTTCATAATTCCATGAATTATCGTTCGGTGGTTTTGTTTGGCGTGGGTCGTTTGCTCGTCAACGCGGCGGAAAAATTCGAGGCGCTGCATGTCTTGACCGACCGCGTTTTTCCCGGACGCTGGAGCGATTCGCGCGCGCCGAGCGCCAAAGAAATGAAAATGACGAGCATTATCGAATTCACCATCGAAAGCGCGTCGGCGAAAATGCGCGCGGGCGGGCCCAAAGACGACGCCTCGGATTACGACCAAGCTTGGTGGGCCGGCGTGATTCCGGCGGAACAAAAATTTCACGCGCCAGTCCCGGATGAAAAACTCGGCGCGGGAATTCCTACGCCGAGTTATTTGAAAAAATACAAACGTTAAAAGCAGAGACGCCGCGCGCGGCGTCTCATTTTATTTCAATCCGACCCAAGTCCACAAAATCGGCTCCATCCGCCGTTCTCAAACGCGTATTCGTCGCCGGATCGTACACCCCCCCCCGCAGCGTGTACGTCCCCGGCGCGAGCGCGGCGGGAATTTCTAACGCGTGTTCGTCCGCGCCATACGCATCCACATCCCAGCGCGCGGTCGGCGCATTTGCCGGATGCAGATTGTCCTGCTGCGCCAACACAAAACCATCGGCGGCGGTGAGATGCACGAACGTGCTGAGATTCCGATTCAGACCCGGCAGCGCGCGCCAATACAAGGTCACGCGCAGCGTATCGCCGCGCCGCGCGTGAGCGGCGCCGATATCATAACCGAGAAATTGGAACGCGTCGCCAAAACGGAGATTGCGCGGTTGCGCGATGCCTTGCGCCGTTTCGCCGTCATAGCGCGCGACAAACAAATTGCTCGTGCGGTCGAGATAAAAAATTTTGAACGCGAGCAAACCGCACGCGACCAGCGTTAGCGTGACCAAACCAGCGCGCTGCGGTGGACGCCGGACGCGAGACGCGTTTTCGTTTTCGTTTCCAGTCTTGCGGCGGCGCGCAAACGCGACAATCATTACGCCAAAAATCACGAGCGCGCTCGCGCGCGAAAACCCGTCCGCAAGATTTTCGACGGGCGTGCCTTGATATTCCACGCGCAAGCTGGCATTGGGCGGCGCGCTGAACGAAATCAAACCTGTGCGCGGCGTCGGCGCGATTTCGACCGGCGCGTCATTCACGTACGCGCGCCAACCCGGAAAATAAAACGCGCGAAATACCACATGCCACGCCGATTCCGCTTGCGTACACAAGCTTTGCGACAGCGGCGCGATCTGTTCGCCGCAGAGGGTCACGCCCTCTGGTATGACAAAGCGATTCGGATTCGCATTGCGTTCATACGCTTCCGCAAATGGCGTTTGGTTCGGCAGAATTTGCGCCCACACCGGCAAATATTCGCCAAACGATGTGGCGCCGAACGCGCCCGTTTTTTGTTCGTACGCGAACATATCCATCAACGTCGGATTGAGCGGCGTCGCGCGCGCATAGCGCGGGTACAAAAGCGGCATGACGCTCAAGACGAGAATGACGAGCGCGACGGACGCGGCGCCGAGCCGCGCGCGCGGCGGCAGCGCCAACAAAAAAATGCCGGTCAACGGCGCGAGGCAGAGCGCGGCCAAGCCGCGCAGCCGCATCGGCAGTTGAACGAATGACAGCAGCGTCACATTATCCCATAACGGCTGCGATGGCGCGACCATTAAAAAAATAAAACTCGCCGCGGCGAGCGCGAGCGCGCACAGAGGCAACGCGCGACGCGCGCGAAATTTTAGGCCAAGCACGCCCAAACCCGCGCTCGCTAAAATAACTTGGACGAGTCCGAGCGTATCGGGATAGGACGGATTCAAACGTCCTGTATCCGCGCGCGGCAAGAGCGCGAGCAATGCCTGCGGCGCGACAAAATTGAAACGGTAATCGAAATCGGGTGTCACAATCACGCGCGCGATTTGAATATAATCGCGTTCCAGCAACGCGGGCAGCCAGAAAAACGCGGCAAGCGCGAGCGCGCCCAAAAACGCCGAAACGATTCCCGCCCATACGCGCGGCGTGAACGGTTTAGGTTGCGTCAAGGCGCAGGCAGCGCCAAAAAATAAAAATAGCGGCGCAAACAGAAACCCGGTCACATTGTGCGCCAATAAAAGCGCCGCGAACGTCAAAAGCGCCAACGTCCAATTCAGCGGCGTGACGCGTCGCGTCAATTCCAAAACGCGCCACAGCGCGAACGGCGCGAACGCCAACGCCCATTGTTCCGCCAAATTCGCGCGCTGTAACGCGTTAAAGCCAAGATAAGGCGCATACAAATACGCGAGGGCGGCGATTAGGGCGGCGAGTTCGGGAAAATTTTCGCGCGGTTCCGTTCCGCGCCGCGCTAACGCGTCAAGCGATTCGAGCAGCGCGCGCGCGAAAAAAAACATTCCGACAGCGCCGAGCCACAGCGCGGCGGCGAGCGAGAGATTGAGCGCGAGCGTAGAGGGCGCGCCGAGCCAATGCAACGGCGCGGTCAAGTAATACGCCAACGGCGCGTAATAATTAAAGAGGGGCAAACCATAACCGTACGCGACATCGGGAAACCAGCGCGCAAAAAAAATGCCTTGCCGCCAGAGCGCGTCGAGCTGCGTGAGACGATAGAGATGCAGCAAACCGTCGGCGCTGCGCGTGGGCGCGTTTGAAAAAAGCGGCAGCAGCGCGGGGAGCGCCAAAAGGAATAAAAGGGCTAGCCATAACGCGTCGGAATATTCCAACGCGCGGCGGAGCGCACGGGTCACCATGTGAGACGCGGGCGCACCACGCGGTCGAGGCGGCGCAGCGCCCAATATACCAACGGCATTAGCGCGGTGTTGAGAATGGCGGTGGGCAAAACGATATTAAAAATATAAATCGCCCAACTGATTGGATAGCCCAAAGTTTGCATCGCCGCCGCGCCGCCGATATACACCATCAGCGTCGCGATAAAAATCGTCGCCAAGGGAATCAAAATGTTGGAGCGAAAAAAAGTGGTTTGGAGCGCATCGGCAAGAAAGCCAATCGAGCCGAACGCGATCGAGTACAAGCCGAACGGCGTCCCCGCCAACAAATCCAAAAGAATGCCGCCGCCAAAACCCCACAGCGTTGCCTGTCCGCCGCCATGCACGACGCCCCAACCGACGACGAGCATGAGCATTAAATCGGGGCGCACCGGTCCCGGCAGAAAAATCGGCAGCAGGGTAGTCTGTATCACGGCGACCAGCGCGAGTAGCGGAATGACGAGATAGGGAGACATTGAAATCGCGGATTCGCGGATTTGAGAATCGAAATTGAAAATTCAAAACTTGCGCGCGCGGCAGCGCGCAGCTATTGCGTCGGCGTGACGGTGGGCGCCGGCGCGCGGCGCGTAGCAGTGGGTGAAGGCGCCGGCGTCGGCGTCTCTTCGGCGGTAATATCGGTGGGCGTAAAACGCTTCATCACCAAAACATATTCCAGACGCTGCAAATCTACGCTCGGGCGCACCAGCGCTTCGGTAAATAAATCGGTATCGCGCTGGTTGACTTGGACCACTTGGCCAATGACAATCCGTTTTGGAAATGTGCCGCTAATGCCGGAGGTGAGGATTACATCGCCTTCTTGAACCGCTTCACCCAATGGCAGAAAACGCATTATCAATAAATCGCTGCCGCGTCCTTGCCCCTGAATAATGCCCGTCGCGCGCGAGGATTGCACAACCGCGTTGACCGACGATGAAGAATCGTTGATTAATTGCACGCGCGCCCAGTGCGTGCCGACTTCGGTCACGCGCCCCACCAAACCGGCGGGCGTGATAATGGGCATGCCCACCGCGACATTATCCGCGCGGCCCTGGTCAATCACGATAAAGTTAGCCAACGCCGACGGATCTTGGCCCAGCACGCGCGCGCGATTTTCCAGAATCGTCGCGCCGCTTAACAAATAATCGGGGTTGGCTTGTTTGTATTCCAGCTGCGCGCGCAGTTCCGCGTTTTCGCTTTCCAATTCGCGCACCCGCACGCGATCGAGAGTGGATTGATTCAGTTGGTCTTGCAGCTGTTTGACCTGCGCGCGCAATTCATTCACGCTTTGAAAGCCGCCAAACAAATTGGTCACGCCGTTGGTGACATCAATCAACAATTCCTGGACTGGCGAAAATACGCCAAAGGTCGCGTCCTCGACCACCCCCATATTGCCAGTGAAACGCAAGACGATTCCAAGAATGACAATGAGGAGCAATAAAAAGACGACGCCGACACGCGAACGCAAGAGGTCGAACATGAAGAAGAATTACGTCAAATAGGGGTGGAGCATTTGCATAACACACTAAACGGCAACGCCGGCGCGCCGAAAAAATTTTGTTTTTGCATCCAAGCGTCAGCGTTTGCCGCGCCCGTTAGTGTTGGCAAAACCGCGCGGCAAAATATCGAGCATCTCGAGAAATTGGCCCGCGCCGCGCACGACACAGGTCAAGGGGTCGTCGGCGACATACACGCGCATTTTTGTCTCGCGTGAAAGACGCTCAGCCAAGCCGCCAAGAATCGCGCCGCCGCCGGCGAGGACGATGCCCCGCACCATCAAATCGGCGACAAGTTCAGGCGGCGTTTCGTCAATCGTCGTTTTGAGCGCATCCACAATTTGATTTATCGGATTCACCAGCGCTTCGCGAATTTCGACTGAAGAGATTTCGATGGATTCGGGCAGGCCTGTGATGAGATTGCGCCCGCGAATGACCATCGTGCGCTCTTGATTCAATGGATACGCGGAACCGATTTCGATTTTCGCTTGTTCCGCCATGCGCTCGCCAATCAACAAGTTATATTTTTCGCGCGCATAGCGAATAATTTCATCGTCCATCTCGTCGCCCGCGACGCGTACGGAACGACTGACGACGATGCCGCCGAGCGACAAGACTGCCATTTCGGTGGTGCCGCCGCCGATATCCACAATCATCGAACCAACCGCTTCGGTGACGGGCAAGCCCGCGCCAATCGCCGCCGCCATCGGTTCCTCGATCAGATGCACTTCGCGCGCGCCCGCGCTTGTGGCGGCGTCTTTGACCGCGCGTTTTTCTACTTCGGTCACGCCGGAAGGAATGCCGATGACGACGCGCGGACGATGCGGTAAAAAGGTTTGATCATGCACGCGCCGAATGAAATGCGTGAGCATCGCTTCGGTGACATCGAAATCGGAAATGACGCCGTCGCGCAGGGGTCGAATGGCGATAATGTCAGCCGGCGTGCGTCCAACCATTTGCTTGGCTTCTGAACCGATGGCGAGGACGCGCTTGCTGCGGCGTTCGATCGCAACGACGGAGGGTTCGTTGATCGTGATGCCGCGCCCGCGCACGAGGACGAGAGTATTGGCGGTGCCGAGATCAATCGAGACATCGCGCGAGAACGCGCCAAAAATCGCGTTGAATGGGCTGGTTAACGCGCTCGTCACGACACAACACTCCTATGCGGAAAAACAAACATACTTTTGGCGGATTATATCACAAGTCCAAACAAGACCCCAAGGATTCGCGCGCCGCGCGACAAATGCGTTGTCCGCATCGTCCAGCGCAAAAATCCTTGGGGTCCGCGCAACGCGCCGCGCGCTCCAAACAAATTGACAAGCGCGTGTATTATCCTGACGCGCGTCAATTTTATTTCTTGGCTTCGGCTTCGCCCTCTTCTTCTTTTTTGCCTTTGCTAACCACTTCGACTTCGGCGGTGGCGACAGGCGCTTCAGCCGCAACTACTTCTTCCTTGACAGGAATAAGCTTTGCCAGCATTTCTTCGCCGCTCGTGAGGATTTCAATTTTGTCGCCAAGTTTCAAATCTGAAACGTGAACGGCATCATTCAAATTGACCAGATTCGAAACATCAACCACAATTTCAGGAATGAGGTCGGTGGGCAGCACGCGCACCGCCACTGATTCGAGTCCATGAATGAGCAGTCCTTCGCCGCTCTTGGTGAGAGGCGGAACGCCTTGCAAGACGACGGGGATGTCAATGTCCATTTTTTCCGTCAGCGAAATTTCCATAAAATCAATGTGCCAAAAATTTCCGCTGATCGGTTCGCGTTGAATTTCGCGGGTGATAACGACATGCTGTCCGCCGTCGCCCGTGTCGAGACGAATCAAACGATTCTGTCCCGCTTTGGAAATGACCGCGCGCAGCGCGCGTTCTTCCGCTTGCATATGGCGCGGTTGAACATGCGCGCCATAGATCACGAGCGGAATCCAGCCCTCGCGGCGCAACGCGCGCACCTGTTTGCCAACGATTTCACGCGGTTTTACGCTTAATTGAATTTCTTCAGCCATGACGAATTCTTTCCTTCCTGCCGCGTTTTGAGAAACGCAAATAATAGCTCTGTACACAAAAACGCGCCTGATGGACGCAATTCGCTATTATAGCCGCGATAGGGGAATGGTCAAAATTTCCGATGATTACCCGAATTTCCAGACCCGCAGGATTTTCGAAAACCCTTGGGGTCTGGATTCCGCTGCGTTTTCGAGATGTGGGTAATCATCAATCAAAATTTTTGGTTGCAAAAAATATCGCCCCATCTCTGGCGGAAAGATGGGGCAAGTCATGGATGCGGTGAGGTCTCATTGAGCTGCGTTGTCGCGTTGCCCCACGCCCATAGCAAGAATGCGAGAATAGGAATGTTGAGCGCGGACAACAGCAGTGGCGTTTTGGCTATGTCTCACACAAATTTCAAATATGTTTGTTGCAGCTGCGCGATTTGGCGCTCTGCGTCGGCTTCCGAAATCCATCCCAGCTTGACTTTGCCTTGCAGCCGAGTGACACCGTAAAAGTACTTGAGGTCGGAGCAGCAGTCGCTCGCCATGCCGTACCAAAAGAACAGTCCCAACTCCGCGAGAGTTATCCACAACGCGGTTGCAATCAAGAAATGGCGCATAATGCTCCGGTGCGACGTGTTCACATGGGTTGCAAGAATTCAGAAGGCGAGCAAGGTTTGGATCAGCCAATATAAAAGGATGAGCAAAAGAGCTGTTTGTCCTAACAAGAATCCCATAAGAGCTCTACGCGTTTTCTCCTTCTTGAACTGTGCAGCGCCGGCAAAGATGCCCAGAGTCGCCAAGATAAGCGCCGCCGCCAACATCACCCACAGGTTCCAAAAGCTATAACGTTCTGGCAAGATTCGAACCATAGGTATTATAAACAGCTCAATTAAAATAGCCGCAGTGGAAAAAATTATAGAAACGGTGAGAAGATTCTGAAAGGTTTGCTTCATCAGTAAAAATAAAACCTGTGAGGCGAATGCACGTCGCGCGCCCGACCCTTTTCCTGAAATGCTTGACCGAAACGGTAGGTTCACGATTCGTCAATCGTTGAAAAGGGAATTCGTTCGATGAGCTCGGAAGCGCGTAGATTGCAGAGAAAGCTCCCAAATATCAAAATCATTTTAACACAGAGATTCTCTTTATTTTCAATTTTTATATAAGCGATTTCCAAAAGATTGTCACTGGGCAAACCCCTACAGTTTTAGTAGGGATTTCCCTACAGCGAACTCATCTTGTGAAGGAAGAAGTTAGAATTATTCCAGAGACTAATCGGAATTGATTTGCGCCGCTGATTTGGACATGCTACAATCATTTCAACAAAATAAAATTTTACAGCGCAGTTGATAGGTGACACACGCGCCTTTACCCGTCACTCGTCACCTGCCATTTGTATTCTTATGCGTCTCCAAGACAATCTCGCCAAAATTCTCATCCCCAGCGACCGTTTGCAAGCGCGCATCTATGAACTCGGCGCGCAGCTTTCGCAAGATTACGGCGACACGCGTCCGCTGCTCGTATGCGTGTTGAAAGGCGGCGTTATGTTTTTGAGCGACCTATCGCGGACGCTTTCGATTCCACATGAATTGGATTTCATGGCGATTTCATCGTATGGCGGCAAACGCGTCGAATCGTCGGGCGTCGTACGCATTCTCATGGACTTGAATACAAACATCGAGCAGCGGCATGTGTTGATTGTCGAAGATATTATTGATACCGGGCGCACTCTGTACTATATCCGCGAGACGTTTCAGGCGCGCAATCCCGCCAGCGTAAAAATCTGCGCGCTGCTGAACAAGCCCGAGCGGCGCGAAGTGGAAATTCCGTTGGACTATGTGGGCTTTGATATTCCGAACGAGTTCGTCGTTGGCTACGGCTTGGATTTCGATGAACTGTATCGCAATCTGCCGTACATTGGTGTTTTGAAACCAGAGATGTATTCTTGAAATAAAACCCCAAAGGTTTTGAAAGCCTTTGGGGTTTTTCGTCTAGTCTTGAATTTTTTCCACCGCTTCGCGTATTCGCATTAACGCCTTGTTGATGTTTTCCAGCGAGTTGGCGTAGCTGAAACGCAAATATCCTTCGCCGTATTCTCCAAACGCCGTGCCGCTAAGACAGGCGACGCCCGCGTTATTCAAAATATAATCCGCCATTTTGCGCGAATCCCAACCTGTGCCGGTGATGTTGGGAAAGACATAGAACGCGCCTTTGGGCGTGAGGCAGCGAAAACCGGGAATCTGATTCATTCCCGCGACAATCGCATCGCGTCGTTCGTGAAACGCGCGGCGCATATTTTCGACGGACGCTTGCGGACCGTTCAACGCTTCCACGCCCGCCCACTGCGTCAACGCCGAAGTGCATGAATTGGAATTGGTCATCAAACGCGTAATGTGCGGCGCGAGTTGTTCATTCATCACGCCAAAGCCCAAGCGCCAACCCGTCATCGAATACGATTTACTAAAGCCGTCGAGAATAATCGTGCGCTCCGCCATACCGGGAAATTGCGTAATGCTGTGAAATTTTCCGTCATAAATAATTTGCCAATAAATTTCATCGGCGAGAACGGGAATATCATATTTCGTCGCGAGTTCCGCAATCACGGCGAGATCGGATTCTTCCAACACGCCGCCGGTCGGATTTTGCGGCGAGTTGAGAATAATGAGTTTTGTTTTCGCGTTGACGAGCGAACGAAATTCATCCGGGTCAAAACGAAAATTATTTTCTTCGCGCAGCCGATAAAAGCGCGGAATGCCGCCAGTAAAACGAATCATGCTCTCGTAAATCGGAAACGCGGGATTCGGCGTCACCACTTCGTCGCCCGCGTCCACGAGCGCAAGAATCACAAAAAACATAATCGGTTTGCCGCCGGGCGTGACGACCACCTGCTCCGGTTTTACGGTGATGCCGCGCGATTCGCTCACGCGTTTCGCGATTGCCGCGCGCAGTTCAGGAATCCCCGCGCTCGGCGTGTACTTGGTCGCGCCGTGGCGCAGCGATTCCACCGCCGCGTCCACAATATTTTCAGGCGTCGCAAAATCGGGTTCGCCCACTTCCAGATGAATAATGTCGCGGCCTTGCGCTTCGAGCGCGCGCGCTTTGACCAAAACCTCAAAGGCGGTTTCAGTGCCGAGATTACTCATACGGTTCGCTAACTTTATCATAACTTACTCCTTGTTTAAATATCGAACTGCCGCTTGACCTCATAGGGCTGTACGGTTTGTATTCGCGCGACGACGATAATGAAATAACAGAAAGACCATAATACCGTTGACCAGCGACCACACCAAATTGGCGATGATAAAAGGCAGGTCGGCGATGAACAGACTGTACAGCAAGCCGACAAACGCATTGATAAAACCCATCGTATAAGGCACCCAACTGACGCCCACCGTATTTTTACGTTGGTAAGTCAAACGAATTTGCGCCGAAAGCGAAAACGCGCAAACGATATTGACGAGAATCAACACCACGCCCAAAAATTGCATTCCGTTATTCATACCCTTCCTTTACGCGACCTCCGCTTTTTTATTTGCCTGTTTCAACCGATGCGCCTGCCGCGCGGCGCCCGCCTCCCATCGTCGGTTTTCCGCTTCCGTCTCAATCCGCAATGGCGGCACCGGCGACGGTTGTCCGAATTGGTCGAGCGCGACATAAACAAGATACGCCGAGTTGGTATGCGTCACTTGGCCAGTGACAACGTTTTCGGCTTCAACGCGCACCCCCACTTCCATCGAAGTGCGTCCGACCCAATTCACCGACGCGTGCAACGTCAACAACGAACCGACATGCACGGGCGAAAGAAAGGTCATGGAATCCATCGCCACCGTGACCGTGACATTGCGCGCGTGTTTCATCGCGCAAAAGCCCCCCGTCTCATCCACCAGTTTCATAATCTCGCCGCCATGCACATTCCCCAATGGATTCGCCAAAATCGGATTCATCACCAACGATAAACGCAGCTGCGAATCTTCGGCGCGCTTGGCGGGCAAATTCGGGTCGCCGCCGCGAATATTGGGACTGGGATGATGCGCGAACTCTGCTTTTCGAGCCCTCATCGCCGCTGCCGCGCGTTTAGCTTGCGCGTCCTGCTTCAATGTTTGTCGTTTCACCTTTTTTATTCCGCTCTCCGCCTTTCTTTTATTTGCGCGTCCATCGGTACCACGCCGACGCGCCGTCATCGGCGTATTGCGTCAATTCAAAAGCGCGCGCGAAAAGTTGTTCCATCTCGACGCGCGTCATGCCGACGCTGCGTCCGCCGCGTTGGCGCGGAAAAAACGCGTAAATTAAAACGACCGCGCCGCGGCGCGTCCACGCGCGCGCATTTTCGACGTAACGCGTTTGCGCGCGCGCGGCGAGATTGTGCAAGCAGCCAATGTCGAGAACAAAATCGAACGGCTGCGCGAACGCGCCGGGCTGCAACACATCGGCGCAGCGAAATTCGACGCGCGTCTGCGCGCGCCGCGCTTTGGCGCGCGCTTGGTCAAGCGCGCGCGCGACAAAATCAACGCCAACCGTTTCAAAACCATGCTGCGCGAGATAAATCGCATTCGTGCCCGTGCCACAGCCGAGATCGAGCGCGCGCCCGCGAGGCAATTTTTCAGTTTCAATCAACTGAATCACTTCGGGCGGCGTAACATTGGTATCCCAAGGCGGCTGCCCGCACCAATAGCGCCATTGAAAAAATAATCGCTGCCACATAGCGCGCAATTTAACCTTGAGCCGCTAACCGCGCGAATTCAAAACTCGCCCTTTACCATTCGGTCAACACCCGTCGTAATTCCGCCGCGCTTTTTTGCCACGAAAATTTTTGGGCTTGCAGTAGCGCTTTTTGTTGTTTGATGGCGCGCCAAGTCGAATCGTCCAACAAACGCTGCATCGCCCACGTCAACGCGGCGGTATCGCGCGGGTCAATCAACAACGCCGCGTCGCCCATCACTTCGGGCAGCGATGAATTATTGGAAGCGACCACCGCCGCGCCGCACGCCAGCGCTTCAAGCGCCGGCAAGCCGAACCCTTCATACAATGACGGATACACAAACAATTCCGCGAGCGAATAGAGCGCGGGCAAATCCTCGTCCGGCGTAAAACCGATGAAACGCACTTGGGCGTTCACGCCAAATTTTTGCGGCGCCTCATAAATTTCATCGTACATCCAGCCGCGCCCGCCCGCAATCACCAATTCCAAATCGCGCCGCTGCCGCAACTGCGCGAACGCTTCAATCAGCCGCGTCAAATTTTTGCGCGGCTCAAGCGTGCCGACATTCAAAATAAACGGCTTGCGTAATTCGTACTTGTCGCGCAGCGTTTGCAAAACGCGCGCGTCGCCGACGCGTTGAAAAAAATCGTCGCAGCCCGCATACAACGTTTGCGCGCGATCAGCCGGCACACTGAAAAATTCTTGCACATCGCGGCGCGTCGCGTCCGAGTCCGCCAAAATCAAATCCGCGCGCTGAATCGCGCGCGGCACCGCTTGCTCAAGATACCATTTCAAATTCGGCACAGCGGTTTCGGGATGCCGTTTGAACGAAAGATCGTGAATGGTGAGAATTTTACGCTTGGCGCGCGTCGGCGGCAAAACGAAATCGGGCGAATAAAACACTTGGGACGCGCCGGTCAAGACCTCAATCGGCAGAGGCACGCGCGCGCGCTGCCACAGCGCGACCATGTAACGTTCATTGAGCGGCGCGCGCGCGACGCGAAAATTCGGGGGAAACGCGCGCAGGTCGTCGAGATACAACGCGTCGCGCGGCACATACAACGCGTAGGAATTGGCTGAATCTTGAGCGGACAAGGCGCGAATCAGCGAACGAGTATAGCGTCCGATGCCGGCGCGTTGGCGCGCGGCGGACGTATAGTCAATGGCGATTCTCATTCCTTTGCCGCGTGCATCAAATGGCCGCCGGGCCGATTGTAGCGGACAGCGATAATTTGCGCCATGATGGCGAGCGCCATTTCGGCGGGCGAACGTCCACCCAAGTCGAGGCCGACGGGCCCATAGACCGTTTTTAAAAATTCATCCGACACGCCTTGCGCGCGCAGCTCTGCCATGTGCTGACGGCGCGTTTCGCGCGAACCCATCGCGCCAATATAACGCGGCTGAGTGGTCGAAAGCGCTTTGAGCGTGGGCAAATCAAATTTGGGGTCGTGGGTCAAGATGACCACGTACGTGGATTGGTCGAGCCGCAAACGCGGAATCACATCGTCGGGCCATTCGACAATCAACTCGTCCACATCGGGAAAACGTTCGCGCGTGGCAAAACGTCCGCGCCCATCCACAAGCGTGACGCGAAAATCCAACTCGCGCGCGAATTGCGCAAGCGGAATCGCGGTATGCACGCCGCCGATGATGATGAGGCGCGGCGGCGGGACAAACGTTTCGATAAAAACGTGGTCCAAATCGTACGCAATCGTTTCAGAAGTCTCTTGCGCCATCAGGCGCAGCGCGTCGGCGATAATGCGCGCGCGCAGCGCCGCGTCATCCAAATTGCCGGTAAAGGCGCCATCAGGGCGGATGATGAGCTTGGCGCCGGGCTGGGCGCCGCGCACGACGGTCGCCAGCGCGAATAATTTTTCGGCGGTGAACAATGACGCGCTCTCGTCAAACCAATCGCTCACGATTCCATCCCCATCGCGTTCAAATTTTTTCGATAAAAACTTGGATGCTGCCGCCGCACGCCAAACCGACATCCCACGCCATGTCGTCCGAGATGCCGTAACTGACCAATTTCGGACTGCCGCTTTGTAGCACGGCGCGCGCTTGGTCAATCACCGCGCCTTCGACGCAGCCGCCGCTGACCGAGCCAACGAATTCGCCGCGCGCCGTGACCGCCATTTTGGCGCCAATCGCGCGCGGCGTCGAACCGGCGGTCCACGTCACCGTGGCGAGCGCCACGTCCTCTCCCTGCGCGCGCCAGGTTTGAACTTGGGTCAAGATTTCTTGCATGAGAATTTTATTGGGCGAGCATGTCGCTGACGCGTTTTTCAATAAACTCTTGCGTCATGGGCCCGCCGATATGCACTTCATGGATGTTGCCGTTTTTATCCACAAACACCGTCGTGGGCAACGCCAGCACTTTATAAATACGCCCTGCTTCTTGCCGCTCGTCGCGCACGAGCTGAAAATTTAATTTCCAGAGTTCGCCGTATCCTTTAATCGTATCAACGCCTTCGCCCTGATTGATTGCCAGAATCACCACCTCGTCGTTTGTGTGTTGTTGATAGACGGCTTCGATATTTTTCATTTCGGCGGTGCAAGGTCCGCACCATGACGCCCAAAAATTGAGCATAACCGGTTTACCGCGAAAATCCGAGAGGTTGAGCGTTTTGCCATCGAGCGTCGTTACGCTAATCTCGGGCGCCGGACTGCCGGGCGCGAACGCGCCAGTGTGCGGAGCGACAAACGGCGCGGTCTTGGGTTGGGGCGTAAATTCAGCGGCAAGCGGCGTATTGTTCTGCAAATATAGCGCCGCGCCAATTAGCCCCGCGCCGACGAGCAAAATGGCGCACGAAAGGAGCAAGATCAGGGCGATAAAAATTCGATTCTTCATATTCGGACCGCGCGCGCGGCGCGGCACGCGTACGCATTATACAATAATTGACGGCACGCGAGCGCAGAATAAATTGGAAATTCGTTATATCTTTCAACGTCTTTGCCAAACGTACGGCAAATTTCTGCGACGCAGTTCATCGCCATTTGCCGTGCCAAACACGCGTCATTTTTCGCCTTGGCAAAGACATTGACTTTGGCGCGCGATTTTATTTGCCTATGCTGAAATGCAGCTTGAGCGGTTTCGCGTACAAATAATTGTCGTCAATCAACGCCAAGATGCCGTTGAATCTTTTGCGCTTGCCTTCGGTCGGCGCGGTAAAGGTGACGGTCACTTGCTGCGGCGCGCCGGCGCTCAAGTTGGCGAAATTTGACGGCGTAAAAGTGACGGTATCGTTCAGGCCAGCGGTGGCGCGAAATTCCGCGTTGGCGAGGGCGCTAGTCGGCGTAAAGACAAGAGTCGTTTGGATGACGTCGCCCTTTTTTACGCGCGCGCGCAGACGCGGCTGCGACCATTCGATTTTCGCTTTGGCTTGGTTGACTTTTTTAGCTTGAGCTGAAGTAGTCGCCAAGATAACGAATGCGGTCACGCTCAGCGCAATGACGACGATGCCGAGCAAAATTTTCTTGTTCATTTGCGGTTTCCTTTCTTGATACGCGGTGGCTTTTTGGGGAAATGTATTTTGATTGTACGAACAAAAACGATCAACGTATATGGGCAAAGAGCGCTAACGCACAATCAACGGCAAATAATTTTGCGACTGAATCCCGAGTGTGGTGTCGGCAGCGACATTGTCGGCGGTGTTGGCTTCGGGAAAGGAGCTGGCAATCGTCGCGTTGAGCGTCATTTTTTGACCCGCCGAAGAAGGTTGGGTCTGCGCGCGCAAGGTCACGCTGCCGGTAGCATTGCTCGCGAGCATGCCGAGATTTAATGTGTAAACGCCTCCGCCTTGCGGAGTGAACGCGGGTGTCGAATTAAAGTAGGTGGTATGCGCGGGCAGCGTGACTTGGAGAACGACGTTGTTGATGGCGGCGCTGCCGGTATTGGCATACGCGAGCGTGTATGTCAATTTTTCGCCCACGCGCGCCAACGCGCGGTTATCGGTGACGCTTACGCTCAAATTAAATAATTGCGCGATGCTTTTGTACGCGTCCAAACGTCCGTAACCTGTTTCATTATCTCTGCCTGCGACGCCCAAATCTTTGGCGCCGCGCTGCAAGAGCTGTTGTATTTTATCAGGTTGCAAGCTCGAATTGAGCGAATATAACAAACCGACGGCGCCCGAGACAAAGGGCGCGGCGAACGAAGTGCCAGAGAAATATTGATATTTATTGCCATCCTGCGCGAGCTGACAATATTGCGAACCGTAGCAAGTGGTATAGATAGCTTCGCCGGGCGCGACCAAATCGAGCGCGCTGCCGTAATTGGACCCCCATGACGCATTATTGTTGTTGCAGGCATTGCCAAGAGGCGCCTTGCGTTGATCACACCAATTCGACGCGCCAACGGCAATGATATAGGCATTTTGATCCGCGGGAAAGGAAACTTTGTCGGCATTGGCATTGCCTGCCGCAAAGACAACCGTACTGCCATAACCGTCGCGTCCGCTAAAACGCGCGGCGACAATCGCATTCAAGATGAGGTCGCTGTAAATGGCAGTCCAACTATTATTCAAAACATCCGCGCCATGTTGCCAGGCCCAGTTGATGCCCGAAGCGAGCGCGGCGGTCGTGGTAACCCAGTTACCTTGCGGGTCGCGCTGCGCCACTTTGACCGGCAAGATTTTACAATTCCAACAGACGCCCGCGATGCCCATCGCGTTATCGGAATTGGCTGCCGCGACGCCTGCGACCGCTGTGCCATGATAATCATTATTCACCGGCGCGGCGTTATTGTTGTTAGCGAGCGTATTCCAGCCTGGCAAAACTTTGCCTGCCAAGTCGGGATGCGTGGCATCCACGCCTTCGTCAATCACGGCAATAACGATGTCGTTCGCGCCCTGCGTAACGTTCCACGCGTTCACCGCGTTCATATCGGCGCCGGGGATGGCGCTTTGAAAGATGCCGGTGTTTTGCAAGCCCCATTGCAAATGCGCTTGAAAGGCGGTATCGTTCGGCGCGAGTTCCGGCGCGCGCAGGGGCGGCGTGAGCGGACGCGGCGCGATTTCGCGCAAGACAAAATTCGGTTCGGCGAATTCGACCATATCGGCTTCGACATACGCGTTCGCCAATTCACGCGCGGAAAGCGGATTGCCGACATTGGGTTTCAAAATCCACACATTGTCGGCATTGGGCAGCGCGTCCATTTGCGTCGCGCCCTGTTGTTGATTGAACGCCGCGATTTCGGCGGCGGCGAGGTTGGGTTTGAATCGCGCGAAAAATTCGCCGGTCTCTGCCACTTGCATAATGCCGACATCGTAAACGGGCGAAACGAATTGGACGCCGGACTGCGCGCCAAATTGTTCGGCGGCGGCGATGGGATTGCGCCCCGCGCGCACGGGCAGAAAAACGAGATTGACCGCGGGCAATTCCGCGCGCAAATCGAAATTTTCCAAAGCGTCAATGTTGGTCGCGAGCTGTTTTTGCGCGGCGACGGGGACGCTCGCGTCAAAGCGCGCGGCAATGAGCTGCGTATTGACCGACAGCGGAATGCGCGCGCCTTGAAAATAATAATAGCGTTCTAGATTGGATTGCGCGGACAGCGTTGCGGTAGAGAGCCAGAGGAGAAAGAACGCGCCGAAAACACTCAATCGGCGGACAGACAAGATTGGTGACTTGAACATTTGCATACGAAACCAACGGAGCGCAATATCGTTGGACGGCTATATTATACGGCAAGCGCGGTTTGTCCCAAAACACGCCGCGGCTCGCAAAATAAATTTTTCTTGTATAATCGGCGCATGAGCTCTCTACCCGAAATCGCGACGCTAAAGCATAAAATGATTTTGGAACGCGGCAAACTGTTGGATGCGGTCAACGCGTTGTCTCTTACGGAACGCGCGGAACCATTTTTGGATGGTTGGTCGGTCAATGACTTGCTCGCGCATCTGGCGCATTCGGAAGCGGTCAATGTCAAGTTCGCTAAATTGATATTGACCGGCGATATGCCCGCGCAAGTGGAAGCGTTGGCGGCGGATTTTCCGGATTACACGGGTCCTTTTGCATTGGACCATTTTAACGCGTACATGACGGCTAAATTGCGCGCGCGCGGACCGGTGGAGCTTTTGCCAGAGTTGAACGATACGCGCGCGGAAACGTTGCGCTGGATGGATACGTTAACGCTTGAACAGTTGGAACGGCGCGGCGTGCATGCCGCGTGGGGCAACCAAACGACGCGCGGCATGTTGAAAATTTTGATCTTGCATGACAAGATGCACACCCAAGATATTCTCAAACGCAATCGAGCCGCGCAAACATAACACCAAATTATGCCCCGCGCGCGGCATAATTTATCGCAACAAAAAGGGGACGAAGCAATCGCTCGTCCCCTTTAGATTTTACGCTATAGCGCAGAGTTGCGTCGTTATCACAGCGTGCAAGTTGCCCCTTTACTGGCGCCCTCACTGAGGATGTACCCGCTTGGCGAGTACCATAAAGGGACAGCGCCTGGCGACGCAGCGCGCGCGACCAAACGCGTCGCGCGCGACTGGGCTTGATTTATCAACGGCAAGGTACGCGCAAGACTTGGCCGGCATAGATATAGTTGCCATTGTGCAGACCGTTTGCGTGCGCGAGAACCGTCCACGGAATGTTGTAACGCAGCGCGATGCGGAACAAATTATCGCCCCAACGCACAGTATAAAAACAGCCCAACCATTGCGATGGCGGATGCCATCCGGAAGGTGGCGAAGCTGGGGGATGTTGCGCCGGCGCGCAGCCGTTCATTGGACCTTGTGGAATCACCAACACTTGGCCCGCATAGACATAGTTCGGGTTGAACAAACCATTGGCGCACGAAATTGCCCACACTGACGTGCCATAGTGCATGGCAATACTGAACAAGGTTTGTCCGGGTTGGACGGTATGAAAAACCGGACTCGCGGCGGACGCGGAAGAGCTGAATGTGGTAATCAACAAAACCGCGAGAATGAGCGCGAGTCCGATTTGCGTATAGCGCGAGGTGAGAATCTTCATGGGCGTCTCCTTCAGGTTGCGCGGGTTTCACCTGTGAGGCACAAGCGCTCATTGGGAACATGTGAAACCGTAACAACAGGCGAAATAAAATCTCTGCGATTTAGCTCGCAGATAATTTGATTTTACACTAGACGCGCTCTGATTTCAATAGAAATTGCGTGCGATATGACTATGCGATATATCCGCATCGGATTGCAGAACAATTAGCGCGGGCAACGCCGACCCAAGAAATCGGTCACGCGTCACGCGGAAATTTCGCGCGAAACAAGTTTGATTGGCGCAGATTTGGCGCGCGCAGCCGAACAAAGAACAGCTCAAGCGCGCGCTGAACTTTCGCCCAAAAAATTTACGCGCGACGCGGCGCAACGCGTTGGCTCCGAAAGTAAAGTGTAATGTGAAAAATACGCGTACGCGCGGTGAAATTATTTTTTGGCGTCGCGCGCGTCAAAAGAGCGAAAGGGCGCAAAAAATTTGACAGCCCTAGATGGCTATGTTATAGTTGCGCGTGTTTCTGGGGGCGTGGTGTAGTTGGCCTAACACGCGGCCCTGTCAAGGCCGAGAACGCGGGTTCGAAACCCGTCGCTCCCGTTTCAGAGTAGTAACGCGATAGTTCGGACGTAACGCGCCGATACTATCGCGTTTTCTTTACGCTTGGCTGCGCCAAAGTATGGCTTGGGATTTTTTCTTCCGTTTTAGTTTCAGCGTTCCGAATTAGACTGACCGATGGTTTGCGCGCGTCGTTTGCTGAACGCAATCGCGTTATGAAGACCATGTACCTCGACGTTTCCGTTCCGCGCATCATACTCACACGCGCGCTGGCGCGTTTTTGGCGTAACGCGTATTTTGCGCGCACGTCTTGTCTCCACCTCGCACAATTTCCTGACCCGCCGCTGCCCGCGCCCGCTTGGGTGCGCGTGAAAAATCAAATGTGCGGCATCTGCGGCAGTGATTTGCACCAACTGCTCGTGGACGCCGATTTAGATGTCGCGCCCGTCGCGCTGCCCTCGCATCGTCGCATTTATCTCGGACACGAAATGGTCGGTACGATAACGGAAGCAGGGGCGGACGTGAAAAATTTTCGCGTCGGCGACCGCGTGGTGCGCTGGGGGCGCGGCGATGACTGCCTCGCGCGCGGACTGGAAAATTTGTGCGCGGCGTGCGCGCGCGGACATCGCGTGCTGTGCGAAAATGCAAGCGACGCGCGCGCGCATCACCCCATCGGCGGCGGCTTTGGCGATTCGTATATTACGCCCGCGAGTGTTTTATTGCGCGTCCCCGACGCGTTGCGCGACGAACAAGCGATTTTGATTGAACCTGCGGCAGTGGCAATTCACGCGGTGTCGCGTTTGGTAAACGTGACAGGTTTTCAGAAACCTGTCACGTTTACCAAACGCGTGCTCGTTCTCGGCTGCGGCGTCATCGGTTTTTTGGTGATTCAAGTCTTGCGCGCGATGCAGCCCGATTGCGAGATCACCGCGCTGGCGGAATTTGAATGGCAGGCGGAATTGGCGCGCGAGTTTGGCGCGACGCACACGATTCTTGTACGCGAGAACGGATACCAACGCGTCGCGGAATTGACGGACGCAAAACTGTACGCGCCGCGCGCGAATAATAAAATGCTGCTTGGCGGATTCGATGTGACTTTTGATGTTGTCGGAAATCAAAGCACGTTGAATAATGCGTTACGTTGGACGCGCGCGAACGGCACGGTCGTTCTCGTCGGTGTGAATTTGCATCGGATGAAACTGGATGTGACGCCGGTGTGGTATCAAGAAGTCAATCTCGTCGGCGCGGTCGGGCATGATATGATAACGTGGAATGACGAAAACATTTCGACGTTTGAATTGGCAATGCGCTGGATGTTGGATGGTAAAATCAAAACTGAAAAATTGGTGACACATCGTTTTGCGCTGGAAGAATATCGTAAGGCGTTTCAAGTTGCATTGGATAAAAGAAGTGCGCGGTCAATCAAAGTAGCGTTCGAGATGGACAGGAGAGGGAACTGAGGGTTCATGTTGCGCACAACAATCAGTGTGTCCAAGTTTTGGCTGCGCCATTTTGGCGCTTCAATCGTGAGCATTACGTTTCCACCGATTCTCGTGTTGCTGATTTACGTCGGACTCGTGATATTCGCGATTGTCACCGATGCAGGGCTCGGCGGTCCGTTGGCTCTGCCGTTCTGGATGTTGGCTGCATTTGTCGTGAGCATTCTCTATACAACTTTTCTGCTGTTTCCTTCTGTATGGCTTGCCGAGATTGTTTCGCGTCGCTTTAGGAAATGGCAATTGCTCGCACAGATTCCCATTTCAACAATCACGCTCGCGATCTTTGTTTTTGCTGCCTTTCTTTTGGTGAACTCTTACGCCGATACGCCAAATAGGCCGTTTGAATTGCTCAACTATCCTGCTTACATTTTTGCGGCGCTCTTGATTCCGTTGGGAATTTATTGGTGGACAGCAAAAATGGTTCAGTTGGGGTTGCTTTTGCCAGAGCGCGTTTGGAAGCGAATTGAAACGACGTTTCACGTTTGACCCCCCCCCGCTTCGGGGCAGGCAATTTCACGCTCTACATCTAACAAAATTCTTCAACGAGGAGGCGCAATGACCACATCCCCCATCTCTACCCGCCGCGAGCGCGTCGCGTGGTATCTGTACGATTTCGGCAATTCGGCGTACGCGTCCGTGGTTTTACTCGCGGTCTTTTCCGCGTATTTTCAAAAACAAATCGTCGGCGGCGCGGAAGGCACGCGTTTGTGGGGCATCGCGATTGTGATTGCGATGCTCGTCGTCGCCGTCACCGCGCCGATTCTTGGCACGATCGCGGATTTTTCGGGGTCCAAGAAAAAATTTCTATTTGCGTACACCGCGCTGGCGTGTGTTTTTACGGCGGGATTATTCTTTGCGACGCAAGGACAAATCGCGTTCGCAATGTTATTTTTCATTCTCGCCGAAATCGGGTATCGCAGCGCGCAGGTGTTTTATGACGCGCTGCTGCCCGAAATCGCGGCGCCGGCGGAAATGGGGCGCATCGCGGGGTTGGGCTGGGCAATCGGTTCCGCGGGCGGCATCGCGATTTTATTGCTCGTGCTGCCGATGATTTTGCTCACGGACAAATCGCCCAACGCGGATTTTTTCATTCGGCTCTCGCTCGTCGTCACCGCGATTTTTTATCTCGGCTTTTCGCTGCCCATTTTCTTTTGGCTCAAAGAACGCGCCCAGCCGCAAAAATTGCCGCAAGGTAAAAATTATTTAAACGTCGCGTTCGAGCGCATCGGCAAAACATTTCGCACGGCGGGCGGGTTCGGCGAATTTTTGAAATTCATGCTCGCCTATTTGATTTTCAATGACGGCGTCATCATGGCGCTCGATTTCGCGGCGATTATTGGCGCGGTGTTGTACGGCATGAAGCAGACCGAGCTCATCGTTTTTGTCATCATTGTTCAGGCGACGAATGTGGTTGGCGCATATCTATTCGGACAATTGGTGGATCGCATCGGCGGCAAAAATTCGCTCATCATTTCGCTCGTATTGATGATTGCGATTGTGTTGGGCTTGGCGGCGAATCAATCGCCAACCATGTTTTACATCATCGGCGCGCTCGCCGGTTTCGCGATGGCAGGCATTCAATCGGTCAGCCGCACGATGGTGGGTCTCTTTGCGCCGCGCGGCGCGAGCGGCGAGTTTTACGGTTTTTTTGCGATGGCGGGGCGCACGTCGTCGTTCATTGGCCCCGGCGTATACGGTTTTCTCGCGGCAGAAGCGGCATTATATTTTCAAGCGCAAGGCCAAGACATCATCCTTGCGGAACAGAGCGGCCAACGCATCGCGATTCTCTCCATCGCCGCGTTCTTGTTCGTCGGTTTGCTTTTGCTATTGTGGGTGAACGAGAAAAAGGCGCTTGAAATGGCGAAAAAGATGAGCGCGGAACGCGGGACAGATGAAGCGGTAGCGAGTGTTGGACATTAGGGAGACAGGGAAACAAGGAACAGGGAGACAGGGAGACAGGGAGACAGGGAAACAAGGAAACAGGGAAACAAGAAACAGGGGACAGGGGTTTGCAGGATTTATCTCTCTACCTGCCCACCTGTATACCTACATACCTGTTTCCCTATTTACCAATTACAACTATGGACATTCGCGGCGGCGAACTCTTACTCAAATGTTTACAGCAAGAAAACATCACGACGCTGTTTGGAATTCTCGACGGCAGCTTTAACGCGTTCCTCGAAAAATTGGACGCGTATGGAATGCGCTTTATCAATCCGCGACACGAAGCGGCGGCGGCGCATATGGCGGAAGCGTACGCGCGCGTGCGCGGCGAACCGGCGGTCGTACTCGGCGGAATCGGTCCCGGCGCGGCGAATATGCTTTCGGGCGTCATCACCGCGTACGCCGAAGGCGTGCCGCTCATTGCTATCAGCGGACAGCGGCGGCGCAATCTCATTTATCCCGACCGCGGCGGCTCGTTTCAAAATGTGGATTTGGTCGGACTGTTCAAGCCCGTGACGAAATTTAGCGCGGGCGTGCGCGACTTGCAGCGTTTGCCCGAATTGACGCGCCGCGCGTTTCGCGAAGCGTTGAACGGACGCCCGGGACCCGTGTATTTGGAAATTCCCGAAGACCTGATGCGCGGCGAAATTGATGACGAGACGCTGCAAATTTTTGCGCCGTCGCAATATCGCGCGGGCAGACCAGGCGCGGGCGACGCGGCGCTGATTCAGCGCGCGGCGGAATTATTGGCGGCGGCGGAGCGTCCATTGCTGCACGCGGGTTCGGGCGTCGCGTGGTCGGGCGCGTGGGATGAATTTCTCGCGCTGTCCGATTATTTGTCGGCGGCAATGACGACTTCGCTCGCCGCGCGCGGCGTCGTCCCCGAAGACCATGCGCGTTATTTTCACGCGCTCGATCGCAATGCGCTTGAAGCCGCGCGTTCCGAAGCAGACGTGGTTCTGATTGTCGGCAGCCGCGTCGGCGAACTCGACGCGTGGGGCAAAGGCGATTCGTGGGGCGAGGTCGACGCGCAAAAAATTATTCATATTGATATTGATCCGCTTGCGATTGGGTTGAATCGGCCGGTGGATGTCGGCATTCTCGCCGACGCGAAACCCGCGCTGCAAGCGTTGTACGCCCAAGTGAAACAACTCACCTCTCCCCACGCGGAACATGAAGGATTCAAAACGTACCGCGAACATTCGCAAGATTGGCAAGCGCTGTTGTCGTCGCAGATGGAATCGGACGGCGCGGGCGTAAATCCGGGCGCGTTGGTAAAAACCGCGCGCGAATTTTTTCCGCGCGACGCGATTACGGTGCAGGACGGCGGCAACACGAGTTTGTGGACGGCGAGTTACAATCCGATTTTTGCGCCGCGCAGTTATTTGTACACAACCAAGTTCGGACATCTCGGCACGGGTTTGCCGTACGCGCTCGGCGCAAAACTTGCCGCGCCCGCGCGCCCCGTCTATTTAATTTCGGGCGATGGCGCGATGGGCTTTAACATTCAAGAGTTGGAAACTGCGCGCCGCTACAATTTGAACGTCATCGTGATTGTTTCGTGCGACAAAGGTTGGGGCATGGAACGCGCGTCGCAAGCGTTTTTCAATATTCCCGAATTTATCGAATGTGATTTGTATCCCGATACGCGCTATGATCAAGTGGCGGAAGCGTTCGGTTGTTACGGCGAACTGGTCAATACGCTGGACGAGCTGCGTCCCGCGTTGGAACGCGCAGTCGCATCGAATAAACCCGCGCTCCTCCAAGTCATGGCGGACGTTACCGCGAACATGATGCCGCCGGGCTTGTTGACGTTTACGGGGCTGGTGTATCGCGCGGAAAACTAAAAGGGCAAGAGATTTCGGACGCGGATAAACGCGGATTTTCGCGGATAAAGCATTTTTTCCGCGTTCATCCGCGTTAATCCGCGTCCAATCAAATCTAAAGAGATGAAACAACTTGGACACCGCGTCGCGCTCATCACTGGCGCGGGGCGACGCGGAGGAATCGGCGCGGCGATTGCGTTGGCGTTAGCGCAACAGGGCGCGCACATTGTCGTGGCGGACATTTGCGCGGCGCAGACGGAATTGTTGACGGTGAATAATCCCGCGTGGGAAGAATTACAAACCGTCGCGCGCGAGGTTGAACAATGCGGCGCGCGCGCCTTGCCACTGCGCGCGGATGTGACGGACGCGGCTTCGGTGCAGCAAATGGTCGAACTGGTACGCGAACATTTTGGGCGGCTCGATATTTTGGTGAATAACGCGGGCATCGCCATTAGCCCGGGCCCGGTCGTGTTCATGCCCGACGACGCGTGGCGCAAGACATTGGACGTGAACGCGACGGGAACTTTTTTGTGCTGCAAATACGCGCTGCCATTGATGCTGGATGGCGAACGCGGCGGGCGCGTCATCAACATTGCATCCATCGCGTCCGAACGACCCAAGCCAAATATGTCGGCGTACGCGGCGAGCAAAGCGGCGGTCGTCGCGCTCACGCGTTCGCTCGCGCAAGAAATAGCGCAGTTCAATATCACGGTGAACGCGCTTTTGCCCGGCGATGTCGAGACCGCGCTCAAGCAGTGGGGCGTGCAGTTGGAAGCGGATGCGAAAGGTTTGACGTACGACGAGGTGTATGCGGGACAAATCGCGCGCATTCCGCTCGGACGTTTCGCGCTGCCGCAAGATGTCGCGCACATGGTCGCATGGCTCGCGTCGAACAAAGCGAGTTTTATCACGGGGCAGGCGTTCGCGGTGACGGGCGGAAGGGAATGGACGTAATACGCAAGACCCCAAGAGTTTGCTACGCGTCGCGCGCTTTGATTTGCATCCGCGTCAAAAACCTTTGGGTCTTTTGGAGTGAGTTACTATGAAACAATTACCATCACACGACGCGCTGTTGAGTCTGGAAGGAAAACGCGCGTTGATTACGGGCGCGGCGTCGGGAATCGGCAAAGCGATTGCGTACCGTTTCGCCGAAGCGGGCGCAGAGTTGGAATTGGTGGATCGCGATGCGGAAGGTTTAGCAAAGGTCAAAAGTGAATTGGACGCGTTCGGCAAAACGGTCCACAGTCACACCGTTGATTTGAGCCAACGCGCCGAGCTGCATCAATTATGGCAAAATCTGGCGGAACGGCTGCCGGATATTTTGGTCAACAACGCGGGCATTTATCCATTCAAAAAATTTACCGAGATGGACCTGGAATTGTACGAACGGGTGATGAATGTGAATTTGCATGCAGTGTACTGGATGTGTCACGAATTGATTACGCGGCGCGGCAAGCAAGGCGGCATCATTATCAATATCGGATCCATCGAAGCGGCGCTGCCGTTCAAAGAAGATTTGGCGCATTATAGCGTGAGCAAAGCGGGCGTGGTCGCGCTCACACGCGCGTTGGCAAAAGAATATGCGCGGCGCGGTTTTCGCGTGAACGCGCTCTTGCCGGGCGGCATCATTACCAGCGGCACGACGCGCGCGGCGAAACAAGTCTTGCGTCTGGATGTAAGTTTGGTCAAAACCGGCATCGAGTTCATGCAGCGTTTGCCCGTCGGACGAATGGGACAGCCCGACGAAGTGGCGCGCATGGCGTTGATGCTGTCGAGCGATTTGGCGAGTTATGTTCACGGCGCGGCGATTCCGGTGGACGGCGGCTTTTTGTCGGCGTAAGCGCGCACGCTAGAGGCGTCAACGCCATGACGGATTGCGGCGACAGCACGTTGACTCAATACACCATCTCGCCACGCGCGAACGCGGCGGTGCGAGGATCTTGCGGAGAATCAAAAAACGCTGCGGTTTCGGCAATCTCGACGAGCTGCCCATTGAGCAGCAAACCGACGCGGTGGGCGAGGCGTTTCGCCTGAAAAACATTGTGCGTGACGACGATGACGGTGACGCCGCGCGTTTTATTTTGTTCGCGCACAATGTCTTCAATCAACGAAACATTGTACGGATCAAGATTCGCCGTCGGTTCATCGAGCAAAAGGACGCGCGGCTCTATCACCAACGCGCGCGCGAGCGCGACGCGCTGCATTTCGCCGCCCGATAATTTTCGCGCCGGCGCGGCAGCCATATTCGCCAAGCCAACGCGGCGCAGCATGTGCGCGACATTGCCGTTGACGGGCGCGCTGCGTAAACGCAAACCGAACGCGATATTATCGGCGACGCTGCCGCGCAGCAGCAACGGCCGTTGAAACACGGTCGTCACTTCACGGCGCAATTCCAACGGCGCGGACGCGGTGACATCTTGCGCGCGATAATGCAGCGTCCCGGAAGTGGGCGCTTCAAGAAAATTCATCAAGCGCAAGAGCGTGGACTTGCCAGTGCCGCTCGGACCGACCAGCGCGAGCATTTCCCCTTCGCGCACTTGCAGCGTATCCACCGCCAAGACCGCGCGTCCGTCATATACTTTATGCAGTTTTTCAAGCGCATAAAGCGAGCTCATCCCCAACACCTCTCCTATCCCCAAGCGCATCTCACTCGAGCGCGTTCCGCTGCAAAAAAAGCATGCCGCCATTGATAATGAACGCGATAGCCAACAGAATCAAACCGAGCGCGATGGCGAGGTCAAAATCGCCGGTGCGCGTATTCAAAACAATGGCGGTGGTCAAGACGCGCGTCTTGCCTTCGATATTGCCGCCGACGAGCATCACCGCGCCCACTTCGGAAATGATGCCGCCGAACGCGGCGACGATGGCGGCGACGACGCCAATGCGCGCTTCGGTCAAAATCGTCCACACTTCTTGCGCGCCCGTCGCGCCGAGCGCGCGCGCTTGCAAGCGCAGCGCGGGGTCCACCCCTTGCACCGCCGTCATCGTCAAACCCGCTGTCAATGGAAACGCGATAATGACTTGCGCCACAATCATTGCGTACGGCGTAAATAGCCAGCTGAGCGTCCCCAAAGGACCGCTGCGCGACAAAATTAGATAAACAAATAGTCCAACGACAACCGGCGGCAAACCCATGCCCGTATACAACAAAACTGTAATCAAACCGCGCGTGCGAACGCGATACAAGCCGAGCGCCGCGCCGCAAGGCACACCAAGCAAAATCGCCAAACCCAACGCGACGCCCGTGACTTGGAGCGTCAGCCAAATAATTTCGTACAGCGCGGGGTCGCCCGAGAAAATCAACCGCAAGGCGTGCGCCAGCCCGGCTAGAATTTCTTCCATCGTTGAAACAATCGGTCAGGATAATGTATCCTGACCGATTGAGAATCTACCGCGTTTCCAACATCACTTCAGTGGCTTTGATAATGACGACAACGGACATTCCTTCTTTCAGCCCCAACCTTTCCACCGAACCACGTGTGATGACCGAAACAAGTTCATTTTCGCCGACCTGCACCACCACTTCCGCCATGATATTGCCAAGTTTAATGGACTTGACAGCGCCCTTGAGTTGATTGCGCGCGCTGAGCATTAGACCTCCTTATGGTTTGGCATTCGGATAAAAGAGCGGCTGCCCAAATTTATCCACGCCGAATGTCCCAATCATTTTTTGAATGTCGGGCGACACCAGCCAGTTGACAAAATTCATTGCCATTTCATATTGCACGCCGGGATGCTTGTCGGGATTGACCGCCATCACGCCGTACGGATTTAGCAGCGCTTTGTCTTTGTTCTCATCCAGCGAATTGCCGCCCAAGATAATGACCAGATTGGGTAATTTGTCTCTCATCGCGAGATACGTGCCGCGATCGGTCAAAGTATACATGCCTTTTTCATTCGAGGTCAATAACGTCTCGCCCATACCTTGACCCAGCGCGTTGTACCACGCCATTTCTTTGGTCGGCGTAATGCCTGCGCTCGCCCAAATGCTCAGCTCTTTCGAATTGGTGCCGCTCTTGTCGCCGCGACTCGCAAAGGACGCTTGTTTCGTCGCAATCTGTTTGAACGCGTCCGCCGATGACGTCATACCCAAAATTTGCGCGGGGTCGTCCTTGGGTCCGACGACGATAAAATCGTTATACATCACGTCAAAACGTTCGCGGGCGTGACCGTCCGCGACAAATTTATCTTCGCTCTTGCGCGCATGCACCAACACCACATCCGCGTCGCCCTTGCTGCCAATTTCCAACGCTTGGCCCGTGCCGACCGCGACGACATCCACTTGACAGTTGAATTTCTTTTCAAAGTCCGGCAAAATCGCGTCCAATAAACCGGAATCCGCCGTGCTGGTCGTCGTCGCCAAACGCAACGCGCACGCGCTAGCAGGCGCTTGGGTCGGCTGCGGCGCGACCGTCGGCTGCGGCGCGACGGTGGGCGGCAGAGCCGTCGGTGTCGCCGTCGCGCAACCCGCCATGATTAGAGCCGCGAATGTCAAAATAAATGCGAGCGTAAAATGTTTCACGTTTTTCTCCTGTATCCGAATTTGCTTTCACCGACGATGCGCCCCAAACGCGAAATATCATATCCGCGCCAAGCGGACGCGTACGCGCGAAAAGCGGATGATTGAAATTGGTCAAACAGCTTTGCCACACGCGTCGATTCATAGAGCGCGCGCGGGATCGCCAAGTCAAAACGTTCTTCGCCCAGCGCGATAAAATCTAGATTCTGCTGCTCGGCGGTAACGCGCAAACCCGGCGCCGCGTCCGCCGCGTCCTGCTCAAGCGCCGCCGCGAGCGCGTTATAAGTTGCCGCGATATTTTCCCAACCGCGCAGCGTTTGCGGGTCAATGCGCGCCGCGCGCAAATGTTGATATAGCCATAACCGCGCGCCCGCGCCGTGCGGCCGATTCAACAAACGCACATTGCGCCGCGCCAAATCCCGTACGCCGCGAATTTTTTTCGGATTGCCGCGCGCGACCAATAAACCGTACTCGCGCACCGCAAACTGCGCGAGCAAAATATCTTCTTCCGGAATCAAATGCTGCGCAAAGGCGAGATTGTATTCGCGCGTTTCAGCATCGCGCAGATGCGTGCCGGCGATATCGGCTTGGCGGCGCGCTAACGCTTCTAAACCGGCGAGACTGCCCACCCGTTGAAAAGCCAGCTGCGCGGACTGCGCCGCGTACGCCAACAGCGGATCGTCGCTGCCCACGAGCGCCAGCGGCAGCGCGTCCGCGTCATATCCGAGCGCCGTCGCCAGACGCGCCTTGACCCAAAATTCGTCGTGCGTCGCGGCGGATGCTTGAATCCATTGTTCAAACGCGCGTTTGCCGCGCGCGGTGGCATGATAGATTTTGCGCGCGGGCCCATCGGCGCTGGCGCCGACGCGCGCGCGGACAAACCCTTGCGCTTCCAACTTGGACAGCGTGCGATAGAGTTGCGCGAAATCAATTCGCCAATGCGGCGCGAATTCGTCTTGGACAATGCGTTTCAGGACATAGCCATACGCATCGTCGCGCAAGATTAAACCAAGCAGGGGAAATAAAGGGGACATGACTATATGCAACGCATATAGTATGGAAAATGAAAATTTTTGTCAAATAAAAATCGGCGGACGACCGTCGTCGCTCAAAAACCGGTTAGGAAACGGACAGCATCCTGCAGCCAATGAAAGGCGATTGCGGCTTCGAGTCCGCGACGCCGCGCGAGAAAAAGCGGCGGCAAACCCCAGAAGAGCGCCAACGCGGCGCCCATTCCCAATGCCGCCAACGGCGACCGAATAAACAGGTCGTCAAAATGAGCATAGGTATGCGTCAACATTGCTAACAAACCCGAAAGCCAAGCCGCCTGTTTCGGAAACGAGTTTCGCAATACCAGCCAGAGCAAACCCCACAGCGCAAAGCGATAGATAATTTCTTCAACCACGCCGGGCTGCAGCGCGTCCAGCAGGGCAGCGAAAAGATTCTGCCAGATGATGGGCTGCCGCTGCGTGAATTGAAGCGCAAAGACATTCAAAACAGCCAACGGCAGCCCAATAGCCAAACCGAGCAAAATGCCGCGACTTGCATCTCGTAAATTGCCGTTGGCGACATGAAATTGCGCGGGACCGCCTTGCCGCATAATCGTCAAGCCGCCCAGAGTCGCGAGGAATGTCAAGCTGCCGCGTATCCAAGTCTGTCCGATTTTGTCGCGAACGATTCCAAGAAAAGGATACGGCGCAAAGAGCGAGGCGCACAGCATCCCTGCGCCAACTATCGCGCCCAAACTCAACGCGATAACCCAATCGCCCTTTTGCAAGCTGCGGCGGAATTTTAGCGAAACCGCGAGCGCGCCGATGACGGTCAAGATATCGAAAATTTCAAAGACGCGCGGAATGACGATAATCCAAGCCAGCGCGGCGCGCATGGCGAATATTATCCCAAGCGCCGCGCTGAGCAGGCAGAGAACGGCATACTTGTTTTGACCGTAGGAATAGGTGTTGGTCATTTTATTTCAAATGACGTTCAAAGAAATCGAGACACGCTTTATTGACGCGTTCAAGATAAGCTTTGCCGCCGCGACTTGATTCTCCGCCTTCCAGCGCTCTCGTCAGCAACGGACTGGCAAGCGAAAGATCAGTCAAAGAAAAATGTCCCGCGCCGGATAGATGCAGATTGTAGATATTCGCTGACGCGTTGAAAAGCGCTTTGTAATTGCGCGCGTATTGCGCCCACTCGCCAAGCTGATCCCAGGAACTATCTGAATAAATATTCAATGCCGGCACGGGATAAGGTTTGTCCGTCCATACAAACTCGCCGTTTTTTACGCCAACGATGTCATACAGAAATGGAGCTTCGAGCGCAATCACCGCGTCCACCTCAACCCGTTGTCTGGGCATAGCCAGCGCGGCAGAGCCGCCGAGTGAATGACCCATGACGCCAATTTTATGAATGTCAATAATCCGATAAATGCCATCTGCGTCCGCCGCGACTCGATTCAAAATAGTATCCAATACAAAATTGATGTCGGCGACGCGGACGCGCAGCCATTTTTGATAATATGCATAGCTCTGTTGTTTATCGGTCTTGGCATCTTCGCGTCCCAGTTCCATAAAATAGTCCGGGTTCAGCCAAGCAATCGTCCCATCATCGAATCTTGTCCAGAGCGCGTGATACGCATGGTCAATCGAACAAATCACATAACCATAACTGGCAAGTTCGACAAACAGCGATTCATTGCTGGTCCTCGTACCCAATCCGCCATGCGAAAAAATAACAAGCGGATGCGGCGCGGTCGTATTTTCAGGATGCCAACATTCCACATTGATTTTTCGGAATCCGCCCGCGGCGGAATATGTTTCAATGCGATTCTCATCCACCAAAGTAAAATGGACCGCGCCGACGCGATAATTTCCTGTCGCTTGCGGAATTTCGTATGGCGGAAAAATCAAAACGGGCAGCAGCGCCGCGCCCAACATCATGCCAAGCGCCACCCCGATGCTCATGCGCTTGACGATTTCACGGCGGCGATTATTTTGAAACGGCACGCTCATTTTTGTCTCCTTGCGTTACGCGCGACTCGCATTATTTGTATGAACAAAGATTTTGATGTTTTTGAGCAATAGCGCCACCATGACCATATTGGCGATAGCGATAATCGGAAACACCGTAATTTCGACCGCGTTAATCGGAACGCCAACGCGCAGCATGTTAAAACTCATCACGCTGACGGCAGCGCCCAGCGTCAAGAATTTGAGCAGCGTCACCGATGCCAGCAAATAACCCCAACCATGCCGACGCAAAAGCAAAATTCCTGACAAGACACACAACGGCGCGACGATTCCCAAATCCATCGCTTGAATGAACATGCTGGTTGTGTTTTCCAGCGCGGGAACGGCGTTCGGCGTCAAGGTCGCGGCGATGCGCCCCAGCCACGCGAGCGAGAGAAACGCGGCGACGAAAAAAAGTAGCCCCGCAATCCAGACGCGCGGCAACCTGGCTGAAAAGCGCGATGGCAAGGTCTTGAGATCAAACGACATCAGACTCAAGCCAAAGGCAAATAAACTAGCGCCGAACAACGCGACATAGATTAAAAAGAATTTGTTGTATGCCGCGCCGACACACATCGTGAGATAGGTGTAAAGAATAAAACCGAGCGTGCCTGTCATGAGCAAACGTCCGCGCAAAGAGCCGCGCAAGGTCAACCAAAAAGAAAGCGTCAGCAGCGGCAAACCCAACGTCAGCGTCACCAAATCATTGGCTTGCATCTGCGCGGCGGAACTGCTTGTGTCCCAATAATAGAGTCCGCGCGCGTTGATGGTCACCTCTTCGCCGCGCAAATTGGTTAGCGTATAAGGTTGCCCCTCGCCCGGCATCAAGCCAGCCAGCGCGGCGACGAACGCCAAAAGAATAATCGCGGGGACGAGTCCTTTGAGCCAAAGATTGTTATTCATACGAATTCTCCTTTTAACGCGTTTTGTGTCCGCTCGCGCGCGGAACCGATTGGTTGGTCAGATTTTTGCCGCATCACAAAAATTCCATAGACGCTGAATCCTATCGTGAGAATCACAACCAGAACGGATTGCCAGAACGGCGGCAGCGCAAAACCGGGCTTTTGAATAAAGAAAGCAAAGTCCGTTAAAAAATGCGTCAAAATTAAAAGCCAGAGAACCTCTTTTTTGAGCGTCAGCGCGGCATAAGCAAAACCGATCGCAGTCGCATAGCCGATTTGCAACGCGCTCTCCAACCCGCTTTTGCCTGTCAGAGCATTCATGGCATGTATCAACCCAAAGAGCGTTGCGGTAATCAACGCGGCACGCCAATAGCCAAACGGTTTTATAGCTTGCAACATCAAGCCGCGAAAAATAGTTTCTTCGGCGAATGCCACCAGCAACGCGATGACAAATACAACCGACACTTGGGCGAAACTTGCGCGCTGCGCGCCGGGAATCAAATTGAGAATAGCCGGCACGAGAGGAATGAGAAAATAGCGCAGGCCGCCGCGCTGTCGCAATGAATTAAAGCCAACGCGCTGCCACCACTTTAATCTGGTCAACAATACGATGGCGCCGAGCGCCAACCCAAGATTGGCGAGACCATAGAGCGCCAAGTTTGAGAGGTCCAGAAAATGGGCGGCGGTCCCGACAAAGAGATAAACCGCTACGATCGCCACCTCCAGAATGACAGCAAACCGGTATGGATGACGTTCGACGAATTGAGCGAGTTTCATGGAACACTCCTTGAAACGATAAACAAAATGATTTACTTGCTCACGGTACGCGCATTCGCTAAAAAATCGCGCGCAAACGCGCGGCAAATTTCAAATTTGCCGTACTATGGCGTAACATCAGTTACTTGAGAAATAAAAAACAACCACGCCAATATGACGACGTTCAAGATGACTCCCGCAAAAGCGACCTTCCAATCCAAGACGGTGAGCGTCAACGAGAACGCCGCCGTTATCGCTAGCGCGGGTTTCCACCAAGCCCACCCCAAGAGCATCGCCAGCGCGGCAAGGACAAAACCAACCGCCGCCGCCGCCCACAACGCGCCATAGACACGGATGCCGTTTTCGCCAATATCCCATTGACCGCCGAGCAGCGTAGTTTTAAAAGTCAATCCCTGAACGACGCCGAGTTTCATGTACGTTACGGTCCCCATCAAATGAACGAGTCCGTGTAGAACGAGAACAATGGCAAGCGCAACAAAAAGAATTTTCATGGATTCTCCTTGACGTTTTCCGAGTGTCGCATGATGGACTCGAATAACTCTAGAAACGCGTCCGGCGCGAGTTGTTTGGAAATAAAACCATCGAGTCCAAATTCATCCGCAATCTTGGCATGCTCCGGCTTGACGCTGAGCGCCACGATTTTAGCGGCGGGACAAGCTCTACGCAGCGCGGGAATCGCGCGTTGCGGGCGCAAGTCCGGCAAATTCCAATCCAGCAAAATCGCGTCCGGCGCCAACTTGGCCGCGCGCGCCAACAAACTTGCCGCCGAGCGAGCTTGCCCCACCAGTTCATAATCGGGTTGACACCCGAAAAGCAACCGCAACGCTTCCAGCACATGGATTTCACTTTCCGCCAAAAATATTGTTTTCATGTTTTATCGCTCACGCCTGACACTTGCAGTTTAAAAGACAAACTCTTCAACCGCATCCGCAGGTTGAAGAGTTTGTGTCCTATCCGTGTGACCAGTTTTTTATCGAGTCACTTGATTAGCTGATTTTTCAGCGCGATGGACACCGCCTCCGCGCGCGTGGCGGCATCGAGTTTCGAGAGAATTCCGCTGACATGAAATTTCGCGGTCGAAAGACTGATTACCAACCGTTCGGCGATTTGATGATTATTCAATCCTTCCGCCATCAACGTCAGAACTTGGCGCTCCCGTTCCGTCAGATCAAAACCGCGCCGCTCACTCGGCGCGCGCAGTTCTTGAATTAAAACCTGTTGCGCTTCCGACGCCAGAGTCGGTTTGCCCAGCGCGGCAGAGCGAATCGCGTTCGCCAACTCATCCGCCGAAATATCCTTGAGCAGATAGCCGATGGCGCCCGCCTGCAACGCCGCTTGCACAATTTCTTTTTCTTTGAAACTCGTCAGCGCGATGACCTGCGTATTGGGATATTGTTCGCGCAGATGCCGCGTCGCGACCGCGCCACCCATTCCCGGCATCATCAAATCCATCAACACCACGTCCGGCTGAAGACGTTGACAGAGCGCGATGGCGCTTTCGCCGCTCGCCGCTTCGCCAACCAACTCGAATTCATCAAACGCCGACAGAAACGCGCGCAGACCGCTCCGCACAACGGCATGGTCATCCACCAACATAACGCGGATACGTTTTTCAATCATTCCAATTTCCCTCCAACGCGGCGACTTGCGGTCGCTTGCCATTGAATCCGCAACCGAACGCCCGCTTGCGCCCGACTGCGTATTTCCAATGTCGCGCCAATATTGCGCGCGCGTTCTTGCATAATTTTCAAACCCATGCCCTCATGTTCGGACAAAGACGGTTCAAAACCCACGCCATTATCTTGAATCATCAGCGTCGTCTGTTTTGGCTCGCAATGCAGCTCTACGCTGATTTGCGATGCCTCCGCGTGTTTGGCGATATTGTTGAACGCCTCTTGCGCGATACGATAAAAGGCATCCTTGATTTCGAGCGGCGGATTGTGAACGCAATTGCGTTTGTATTCAACAGAGAGACGCGTGCGCGCGCTCAAAGCATTGAGCTGATGTCCGATTAAATCGCCCAAATCCATATCAATTAGCGCGGCGGGGCGCAGCTCAACCAACAGCGTACGCATCTCGGATAACGCGCCGCGCGTCAACTGGCGCAATTCCTCCAGCTGACGGCGCCCTTCTTCTGGATTGCGCTCCCAAATTTTCGGCAAAACATCCGCAATCATGCTGGCGGAAAAAAGCGTCTGCGTCACCGCGTCGTGCAAATCACGCGCCAACCGATTGCGTTCCGCGGCGACGGCGGCTTGTTCGTTCTTGACAAAAAGATGCGCGTTCTCGATGGCGACGCTCAACTGGTCCGCGATAGATTGAAACAGCGCCAACTGCGCGGGCGAAAATAAAGTTCCCTGCGGTCCGACAATCACCAGCGTCCCTAAACAACGGTCTCGAATTTGAAGCGGCATGAGCGCGCCGGGCTCGCGCAATCCTTGCGCGCGGTCGGGCGCGACATACATCGCTTTGCCATTAGCGATGACCGTCTGACAAGCCGCGAGAATTTTGGCTAAATCGTCGGGCGCGCTGCGCTGCGGCGGACGCAACAGCTGCGGCTGCAATTCGCCGGTCGCGTCATCGCGCAATATCACGCCAACACGCGACGCCGCCACCAATTCCACAATCAGGTCAAGGGTCCGCTCAAGCGTTTCGTCCAGATTCAAAGAACTATTCGCCACAGCGGAAATATCCAGCAGCATCCGCAATTCCCGCGTCCGCGCCGCGACGCGCGTTTCCAAATTCTGTCGCAGCGATACCGTATCGGTCACATCAGCGGCTACATTCAAAATGCCAATCACCGCGCCCCGCGCCGTAAGCGGCGTCAAAAATATATCCCAATAAGAAACAATTCCGCCGGATTCCAAGCGGACGCCATTCGCCTCAATCGTTTCACCCGCCAGCGTTCGCTCAAACAACGGCAGAACAATTTCTTCCGCGCCCGGCAAATGTTCAAAATAGCCGACACCGGGCGCGAGCGGCTTGCCAATCATTGGAGCATAGCGCGCGGCAAAGCTGCCCCACGTCGCGTTGTACCGTTGAATATGAAATTCGCGGTCCAAAATCGCGACGCCCATCGGCAGACGTTCAAAAATCAATTCCAACAAATCGAGCTGCCGAATCGAATCCGAATCGAGCAACGCGTCAGGGCGCGAATGCGCGCGTCGGTTGCGTTTCATATTTGTTCTTTCACTTGCGATACACGTCTTGGAGCGCCGCTTCAATCGTCGGAAAACGAAATTGAAAACCGAGCTGCGTCAGACGCTGCGGCGCGACGCGCTGTCCGCCGAGCAAAAGCAACTCCGCCATTTCGCCGAACGGCAGTTTCAGCGCGAACGCGGGTGTCGGGAACGCGGACGGACGCGCTAGCGCATTGCCCAACGCTTTGGAAAAATCCGCATTGCGCGTAGGATTCGGCGCGACCAAATTGAACGCGCCGCGCGCGTTTTCGTTTTGAATCAAAGTTTTGATTGCCGCGATTTCGTCGGCGAGATGAATCCACGACATCCATTGTTTGCCATCGCCCACCCGCCCGCCGATAAAAAATTGAAACGGCAGCGCCATGAGCGGCAAAATGCCGCCGCGCCGCGCCAATACCAAACCGGTGCGATATATAGCGCGCCGCACGCCTTGCGCTTCGACGGCGCTTGACGAATTTTCCCATGCGACGCAAACCTGCGCCAAATAATCATCGTCCGGCGGCGCGTCTTCGGTCAACATGTCGTCGCCGCGCAAACCGTAATAGCCCACCGCCGACGCTTGCACCAAAACGCGCGGTTTATTTCGCGTCTGCCGCACCGCATCCACAAGCGCGTGTCCAGCGTCAACGCGACTCGCGCGAATTTTTATTTTGCGTTCGCCAAACCACGGCAGCGGCGCGATAGGTTCGCCTGCGAGATTCACCAGCGCGTCCGCGCCATCCGCATAGCGCGCCCAACCGTCGCCGGTCTTGCCATCCCACTTGACCAACTGAATCGCGGGATGCGCCAGCTTGATTTTTTCCGGCGCGCGGCTCAAGACAATAATTTCATGCTTTTCGGGCAAGAGCGCGTTGACGAGCGCCGAACCGATAAAGCCCGTGCCGCCCGCGACGATAATTTTCATGACGCGTTTCCTTTGCTTGATTCATAAGCGCGGCGTTTGCAAAATACCTTTGTTCCGCCGATAATAAATTACGCCGCTAAACATTATAATTCACGTTACGCGCCTGCCCTATAAAATAGCGCGCAAATACGCGACCAATTTCATGCGCTGCAGTTCAACGCCGCTGGCGCAGAATTTGACGACCGAGTCTGTCGCATGTAGCTGCGTAAGCTACGCTATCTGTATCTCGTTTCAAGAGAGCGAACCATGCCCATTCTGGAAACCAAAATCATTGCTGTAACCGTTTTTCCCGAGCGCGCGCGCGTCACCCGCGCGGGAACGTTGACGCTTGAACCCGGCGCGCACACTATCACGCTCGCCAATTTGCCGCGCACGTTAGAAGAAAATTCATTGCGCGCGTCCGGCAGCGGCGCGGCGCGGCTCGGCAGTATGCAGCTATCGGCGCGCGTCCTCACAACAATACCGCCGGGCGACGCGCAAGCCGCGCAAGCGAAATTACAAGAGCTGTTCGATCAAGATAAAATTTACGCGGACGAAACGGAAGCATGGCAAACGCGTTTGAACGTCGTCAAAAACATCGGCGAACAAGGGGGCGACAATTTCGCGCGGCAGCTCGCGCGCGGCAAACTTTCACTGGACGGTTTGACCAGCGCGCTCGATTATTTGAACAATTCGCACGAGACCGCATCGAACGCGCTGCGCGATTTGATTGTCCGCCGTCGCGAGTTGCAAAAACAAATTGACGCGGCGCGGCAAGAAGCGGAAAAATATAATCAAGCCATCACTCGCCAAGTGTATGACGCGCAATGGTCGCTCCACGTCGCGGCGGCAGGCGCGGTGACGCTCACCGTGACTTATAACGTGCGCGGCGCCAGTTGGGACGCGCTCTATGACGCGCGCCTGCACGACCAAAAAGTGGAATGGAATTATCTCGCCGCGGTCAAACAAAACACCGGCGAAGATTGGAATGAGCCCTACGCGCTCACCCTCTCGACCGCGACCTTGGCGACCGGCGTGGACAAACCCGAATTATCGCCATGGCAGCTTGACTTGTATCAACCGCCGCAGCCGCGCGCGGTAAAAATGCGCGCTGACTCGCGGCAAGCCATGTCCGCGCCCGCAATGATGATGGCCGCCGCGGCGCCGCCGCCCGAGCCGGAAATGGCGTACGATTTGGCGCAAGTCGCAAGCGGCGGTCCAAGCGTGACGTACACCATCAACGCGCCGGGCGCGCTGCCCTCCGACGGCCAAGCGCACCAAGTGAATATCGCGCGCTTGGAATTTGACGCCGCGCTCGATTATTTTTGCGCGCCCAAAGCGACCGAGCAAGCATTCGTGCGCGCGCAATTCAAAAACGCGTCCGATTATATGATGCTGCCCGGCAAAGCCGCGCTGTTTCACGCGCAAGAATTCGTCGGCGCGCGCGCGCTCGAAGCGATTGCGCCGCAGCAAACAGTTGAACTATTTCTCGGCGCAGAGCCGCGCTTGCGCGTCGCACGCAAAGAAACACAGCGCGAAGTCAACAAAACCGGCTTGATGGGAAATATGGCGGGCGCGACCTTGGCATATCGCATCATCATCGAAAATCCGTCGCTCGACGTTGCGCGAATCACCGTGTTGGACCAAATTCCCGTGTCACAACACCCCGACATCAAGGTCAAGCTGCGTGAGGTGACACCGCGGCCCACCGCGCAAAACGAACAGGGCGAATTGACGTGGCAGCTCGAAATCAAAAAAGACGCCAAAGCGCAAATTGATTTTGCGATTGCGGTTGAATATCCCAAAGAAATGCGCGTCGCAGGGTTGTGAGGCGCGCGAAAAAAAAAAGCGCGGCGGCGACGCGTCAACGTAAAAAGATGATGAGCGCTTGCGCCAAAATAATTTTCAAAATCGTCGCCATCGGATACACCGTCGCGTAACCGAGATTCGGCAAATCGTTTTCCGTTTCCTGCGTGGCAAAACCCAGCAGCGCGGGATTGGTCTGCATCCCCGCCACCATGCCCAACAACAAGTTCATCGGAATTTTCAAAACGCGATAGCCGATGAACATCATCATTGCGACCGCGCCCATCGTCAGCGCCGCGCCCGCGCCAAATAAAAGCAAGCCGTCCCCCTGCGCCAAAGTTGAAACAAACGCATAGCCCGCGCGCGTGCCGACGCCCGCCAAAAATAAAATTAGACCGATTTGGCGCAGCGTCAAATTCGCGTTGAACGGCAGCGTCCAAACGATTGGCCCCGATCGTTCGAGCGTGCCGAGCAACAGCGCAACGACGAGCGGTCCCCCCGCCGTGCCCAACTTGAATGCGATTCCGCCCGGCAGCGGAATCGGAATTTGTCCGACGAGAATGCCGAGCGCGAGGCCCAGACTGAACGACAAGACATCAATCTCGCCGAGCGCTTTGAACGAATCGCCAAAGAAATGACTGACCGCGCCCATATTTTCGCGCCGTGTCACCACGCGCACGCGGTCGCCCAAATCCAACGTCGTATCATCACGCGCAAGAAATTCCACATCGCCGCGTCGCACGCGCGTAATGAGCGCGCCAAACTGCTGCGGCAAATTCAAATCGCGCAAACGCACGCCAACCACTTGCGGATTAGAAACAAAGATGCGCCGATAATCCATCTCGGTGCGGTCCAGTTCCAACGCCTCCGCGCTAAATTCGCCCAACGCCGCGCGCACGCGTTCCACTTGTTCCGGCGCGCCGACCACACTGACCAAATCATCGAGCTGTAATTCCGTTTGTGCCGTTGCCAACACCGTGCGCTGCGCGTGCTTCCAGCGCCCGAACACCACTTCCCACGCGTGCGTCTGCATCAAGCGCTGAATCGTCTGTCCCGCGATTTCCGGACGCGTGATGCGCAGCGTGCGCGTCACCAACTGCTGCGAAGTTTGCGCGTCGCGCACGCGCAGCGCGTCCTCGACGTAATTGACGCGCCACACGCGCGTAAACAAAACCATCACCACCATCACGCCGAGAATGCCCATCGGATACGCAATCGAATAGCCCAACACCGGTTCCGCCAACACGGCATCGAGTTGCGCGGGCGGCACGCTGCCTTTGAGAAATTCCAACGCCGCCGCGAGCGCAGGCGTATTGGTCAACGCGCCTGTAAACAGTCCCGCCGCAACCGTATTGGAAACACCGAACGCGCGCGCGAAAAAATAAACCGTCGCGGCGACAGTCAACAGCAGCGCGGCGACCAGCAAATTATCGCGCACGCCGCGTCCGCGAAATGACGCGAAAAAACCGGGGCCGCTGCTCAAGCCGATGGTGTACACAAAAACGACCAACCCAAGGTTGTACACAATTTCCGGCAGTTTCAAATTCGGGTCCAGCGCGCCAACCGCCAAACCCACGAACAGGACAGCCGCGACGCCCAAACTCACGCCAAAAATTTTCAAGCGTCCGAGCGGATAGCTGAGCGCGGCAATCAAGAACAACAACAACAGCGGATTGTCATTCAATAATTTTACAATCTCTTGCCAAGTTTCATATAACATGCGGCGCTCATTTGCGTTACAATACGAATGTTCGATACGCTTGCGATGCGAACATTATAAAATACATTTCACGTCAAGAGGAAAAAATAATGAAACACATTCTGATTTTGCTCGTACTCTTTCTCGCCGCGCCATTCTTGTACGCATGCGGCGGCGCCGCCGCCCCCGCCGCGTCCAAGGATGGTATTGGCGTCACAGTTCAAACGGACGGCGGCGCGTTCACCAACATTTCACCGCAAGAATTAAAAACCATGTTGGCGCATAAAGATTTTCAATTCATCAACACGCACATTCCCTACGAAGGCGAAATCGAACCGACCGACGCGTTTGTGCCGTACGACGCGCTCGACGAAAATCTCGGTAAATTGCCCGCCGACAAAAACGCGAAAATTGTTTTGTATTGTCGCTCGGACCGCATGAGTACGCTTGCGGCAAAGGAGTTGGTGAAAAAAGGATATACCAATTTGTACAATCTCGCTGGCGGCATGGTCGCATGGGAAAGCGCGGGTTTTCCGTTGGTCGTCAAGAAATAGTTTTTCGACAGGATTAACAAGATTCTTTCAATCCTGTTAATCCTGTCCACAATAAACTAATGGGATTGTTTACATCTGACGATTGCAAAAAGTGGAAAGCAGCGCGCGCAGAGTACGACGCGCTCATTCTCGCGCACAAGGTGAATCAACTCGCGGAATTGGACGCGTGGTATCAAAAGGAACTGCCCGCGCGGCTCGCGTCGCGCAATCCTGCGTACGTGACCAAAGAAGAATTTTTGGAAATTCTGCGCTGGAAGATGAAGCGCGGCGATTGGCGCGAATCCAACCGCCTTCGCATCGCGGAAACGGGCGCGCGCGTGATTGAACAACACGCGCGCGACGCGTTCGCGGCTGCGCGCGATTTGGACACAGAGATTCCCACCGCGTCGAAAGAATACAAACGTCCGATTCAAATTTTTTCAGAACTCGACGGCGTGGGTCCTGCTACCGCGTCCGCCGCGCTTGCCGCGTTTCGTCCTGACTTGTATCCGTTCTTTGACGAATGGATTGCAAAACAAATAGATGGACTGGGCAAAGTCGCGTTCACCGCATCGTATTATTGGAAATACGCGGGGGCGTTACGCGAAAAAGCGCGCGCATTGAAAAAATGCAAAGGGCATTGGAACGCGCAAGAGGTGGGGCAGGCGTTATGGGTGGCGAGTGGGGGGAAAATAAAAATCAAATAATTATTTTTGGGGCAGCCACTCAATTTCTGGAACAGGCACGATGAAAAATCATCTCTCACTGCGATAGTTTGTGCGGTATAATTAACATAAAGGTGTCTACAATGAAATACTTGCGAATTTGTTGTCTCATTGCAGTGTTGTGCTGGCTCTCTGTTTTTTCCGCTCACCCCACAATGGCGCAGTCAAATACAACGGCGTGTCCGTTGACGTGGCAAGTAGTATCGACACCGAACGTGGGGACCGAGTTGAATACGTTGAGAGCGGTCTCGGCGGTGGCATCGAATGATGTCTGGGCAGCCGGAACCTACCTAGAGAACAGCAATTATCATACCTTGATGCTTCATTGGGATGGTGTTGTGTGGTCGCAAGTGATAACGCCGGATGTGGGCGGGATCGTGGATATTCTAGTTATCGCGCCGAATGACATTTGGACGGGAGGTGGTACAAATCCGTTGCATTGGGATGGTACAATGTGGCAGGCGATTACTACGCCTGCTGCAATTGCTAAAATGTCTGCTTTGGCAAGTGACAATATCTGGGCGTTGGGTCAGGACAAATCGGTATTGCATTGGGATGGGACTGCATGGACATTTGTGTCCTCACCGGATGTGTCGGGGCTGCCCAACCCCAATCTTGAAGATATTCATGCAGTGTCGGATAATGATGTGTGGATTGTTGGTTACTTTACACCCGGCTCGGTAGGCGTCTATCCAATTGTCAAGCATTGGAATGGCTCGGAATGGAAGAGCGTGCCCGATGACTATGCTGGCTATGTCTTTTTGAGGGCAATAGATGGCTCTGCGGATGGCACCTTATGGGTAGCCGGAAGTGCATCGTGGCGTGCGTCAGTCGAAAAGTGGGATGGGACCGCGTGGAGATATATTACCATTCCTCATGTATATGGTGATAGCACAGGCAATGACAATTTTTATGGAATTGATGTACGTACTGTTGACGATGTTTGGGCAGTTGGTTCCGCGCACAGCTTCTATCCTTCTTGGCAACCTGAAAATCCGTTGATTCAGCACTGGGATGGCGCAACATGGCGTATCCAAACTGTCCCCTTCCTTCCGGAAGCAGATGATATTTTGTACTCGGTTTCAGTCGTATCGAATACAGAGGTGTGGGCAGTTGGCAATTGGCAAATTGATGGCGTCTATCAAACATTGGCGCTTTATGGGAGCTTGCCTTGTAACGAAATACCAGCGATTCCGGACACGCCGAAGTTGGTGACGCCGAACAAAACAACCTTTACGACACTCCCGATTGAATTTCGCTGGCGGCGGGTAGTGAGTACAACAGTTTATCATGTGCAAGTCTCTGACACGAATGAACCGTATCAACATTTTACGCTGCGCGCCAAGCGACCGCACAAATGGATCAAGCGCGTGCCAAGTTACAATCATCGTTTTGCGTGGAGTGTATCGGCATGCAATGCGTATGGGTGCAGCCCGGCAAGGCAACGCCTTTTTTATTATCGCCCTTCCTCACCATAATCAAAAACACGGCGCAGAGAAAAACCTCCGTTATACTTGTACGCTCTCAAATATAATAGAGGTTTTTGCCTTGGCAATCGCCGTCAATAAAAAATTGGATTTACAGGATTAACCAGCCAAAACGCAACCTTAATCTTTGCGCGCTCAAAGCGACTTGGGCGCCGCGATATTCTCCACGTTCACGATCAAATTCACTTTTTTTTCCGCCAATCCGATTTGCGCCAGCGCGCCGCTGTTGAATTTCAAATAATCCGCCTCGACGCCGTCGCTGAAAATCACGCCATTTTGCGGCATTTCGGAAACGAGGTCAAGCGTTTGATTTTTTTCAATGCGTCCGAAACTCATTTGCGCCGACGACGTTTTGCTGATAAACGGCTCGCGCACGGCGAAATATAAATAATCCGCCTCCCAATCGAAACGATATTCTGCGCGCGCCGCTTTCACTTCGGGCGCATCCGTGAAATATTCCATCACCCCCGCCGCGCCGGTGAGAATCGAGCGGTACCAGCCCGTCGAGCCCGCGCCCGTCGAGACGATGATGCCCGACGACGATTGCTGTTCGCGCGCGCCGCCAAAGCGCAGCTCATAGCGCGCCGAAGTGTGCGTACGCACGCCGATGAACAAATCGTTAACCGCGTACAGCGTCTGTCCGTCATTCAACGCGGCTTGCGCCATCGAGATGCGTTTGCGCGTGAATTTGTTTTGCAAAACGTTAGCGAACAACACACGCGCGCCGTCGTACGGAAACGGCACGAGAACGCCGTCCACGCGGCGCGGGTCAGGATTCAACGCGAGAATGGGCTGCGTCGTGAGATATTTGGCTGCGTTGACGACCAAGCCGTCGGGTCCGAGCGTGACGACCAAATCGTTGGGGCCAAACAAAAAGGTCGGGAGAAAGGAACGCTCGATGAATTGCGCGCGCACGCCGCGCGGCAGCGCGTCCTGCACCGCGTCGAGCGCGCGATAATACGCGCCGTGCGCGGCGTCATATTCGGCGAACGACGCGCCGAGATGCTCGATATAAAACTGCGCTTGAGCGCGCGTGTTAAAACGCTCGATGAGTTCTTCAAGCGCCGTCTTTTTCGTAATGACGATGATTTTATCGAGCGCTGCCATCGTCGGTTTTCGGATTGAGCAGCGACGCGAGCATCTCCGAAGTGATGGTCAAATTACCCACCTTGGCCGCGTTCGCGCCGAGTTCACGCAGCGCCACCGCCAAAACGGTCCGCGCGTCTTGTCCTTGATACGCTTCGAGTTGTTTGGCAAGCGCGCGCGCTTGATAGTCCGCCTCTTTTTCCAACGCCTTGCCGCGATAATCCGCCTCTTGCTCGGCGTTCTTGCCTTGCAGCTCGATGAATTGCTGACGCTGTTGCTCCAAACTGATTTGCGTGTTCAGCTCGTTCTCTTTGATTTTGCGCTCTTCTTCGACTGCCGCCGCGCGCCGCGCATAAATCGCTTCGTCCGCCTTTCGCAGCAGCGTTTCGCGATATTCCGCTTCCAGCGCCTTTGCCACTTCCGGCGTCGGTTTCGCGGACATGAAATAAATGCTCAGCAATTCGACGCCGAGCGGTTCGAGCAGTTTTTTATCCTGCACGCGTTGAAACACCGCGCCCGCCATGGCTTGGTACTGGCGCAGCGTTTCCTCGAGCGAGCGCGTTTGAATTTCGCCGCGCGTTTCCATTTGAATAATGTTGGTGATACGCTGCGGCACGCGTTCGGGGTCATTAGAGACGTACGTTCGCTTGCGCGGATCAATCGTGAAATTCAGCAGCGCCGCCGCGTGCGCCGGATTCGCAATGCGATACGTGAATTGTCCCTGCACCGTCACAGCTTGAAAATTGCTGGTGATTTCGTTGAACACAAAATTGCCGTCAAGGCTGCTCGTCGGCACCGCGACAATTTGCGTGTTGTGTTGCAAATAATAAAAGGCGATGCCCGCGCCCTGTTTGCTCACGCGCCCCGACGTATAGCGCAAAATATACTCGGTGGGTTGAGCTTTGAAATAACCAATGCCGAACATGGAATGCTCCTTGATTGAGTTGAAAGAGACCGGCGAAAATTTAAAACCACAGGTGACGAATGACGTTTCATCCTTCAGTGCGTTCAAGCCAAGCAGCTTGATGTTTCACGACGGAATCGCGCGTCAACAACTGTTCCACCCGATACCCTCTCTCCAAAAAATAGCCCAACTCTTCCGCGTTAAAATTCAAATCAATCGGCGTGGTCCCCGTGAGTTTGAAAAATTCGCCTTCGAGTTCGGCGGCGCGCCCGCGTGGCAAATGTCCGGCGGGATCGAACGTTTGCCAAAATTGATGCCACAACGTTTGCGCGTGCGGCGGCAAATGATTGACGTTGACGAATACGCGCGTCGAGACCCCAAGGGTTTTCAACGCGCCCGTATCACCCAAAGCATCCGCGGCAAAAACCCTTGGGGTCTGCTGTGGCTGCACCTCAATCCATTTCTTTTTCAGCGCGTCAATGGACATGTACGAATGCGTTTCGCTCGCGTCGCGGTACTGTTCCCCATACGGCGGCGTCAGGCGATAAAACGTCCACGTATCATCCACGAGCAAATAATAAATATCCCACAACGGTTCGAGCGATGCCATCCACTGCGCGCCAAATTTTTTTGTGATCTCCATCGGTTCCGAAAAACCGACGAGCGTCAAATCATTCGGATTGTTTGTGTAACCGCTGTAATAGTGCGGATAATACGTTTCCGCGATTTCGCGCAGCGTAAAAAATTCCGCGTCGCGGCCGCCGAGATGCGGATAGCCCGAATGCGCGTTACAGCCCCAGCGCACCGCGTGTTTGTCTTGATATACCACGAGATTGTGGTCCACATCGCGCGTCCCTTCCAACAGCATCCAGCGCGGCTCAAAACCGTGCAAATAATTCACCGCGTACGCAAATAGCGCGCCCTCGAAACAATGCGCCATACCCGTTCGCAGCGTCATGCGCGGCGACATGGAGGTCTCTTCTTGGTCAAGCGTCGCGTGGTCATTGTTGTAATACACTTCGTTATCCAAAAACCACTGCACGCGGCGCGGATTGTCCAGCGCGGCGATGATAAAAATTTCGTCGTCCGTAAAATCCAAATCCAATGCGCGCGCGCGCGCTTGAATTTTTTCCAGCGACGCGGGGTGCACGCGCGCCGCGACGCGTTTCACGTAATACGCGATTTGCGCTTGCGGCGATAACTGCGGCGGCGCGAAAACGGGATTAAGTTTGCTCATGGCAAAGGGTACGGGCAAAGCATTGACATTCACGTTCGCGCCGCGTCATATAGGCGCGTCTGTCAATGCTTTGCTCCTACGCCTCCAAAATCGCGCGCGTCTCTTTTATCTCTTCGGCGCTCAATATCCAGTCGCTCGCTTGAGCATTCGCGAAAATCTGGTCTGCGTTCGTCGCGCCCGAAATCACCGAACAGACTTGCGGTTCCGCGAGCAACCACGCAATCGCCAACTCGCCGAGCGAATGTTCGCGCGCTGCCGCGAACTGCGCCAGACGATCGAGCAGCTCGAAATTTTTATCCGTAAGAAACGGCGCCACATAATTGGCGCGCGTTGGACTGATGGCATCGTCGCGTTTATATTTGCCTGTGAGCAAACCGCCCGCCAGCGGAAAGTACGGCACGATGCCCAGTTTGGCGTACCGCGCGTACGGCAATACTTCGCGCTCTAAATCGCGCTGGAGCATGTGATATTCTTCTTGCGACACCACAAACGCGTTCCAACCGCGCAGTTCCGCGATAGCTTGCGCGCGCGCCAACTGCCAGCCCGTAAAATTGCTCGCGCCGATATAACGCACTTTGCCGCCGCGCGCCAAATCTTCCAGCGCGCGCAAGGTTTCTTCGAGCGGCGTGTGCGCGTCCCATTCGTGAATGTAATACAAATCAATGTGGTCGGTTTTCAAACGACGCAAACTCGCTTCGACGCCGCGCATAATGTGATAGCGCGACGCGCCGCTGTCGTTCACGCCATCGCCCATTTTGGAACGCACTTTGGTCGCGACGACGATGCGGTCCCACAGTCCCGCGAACGCATCGCCCAACAGCGTTTCCGAATTGCCGGGCGGATCGCCATAAATATTCGCCGTATCGAAAAAATTAATGCCCTCATCCAGCGCGCGCCGAACGATTTGTTTAGCCCCAGCTAAATCTACTGTGCGACCGATGCGATTGCAGCCGACGCCCACCACCGAAACTTGCGTGCCAGAATCGCCCAAATAACGATAACGCATTATTCGCTCCCTGTTTGTTGTATGACGCGCGCGTACCCCGCGACAAAACGCCGCGCGACGGTATCCCAATTCAACTGCGCGCGAATTTTTGCGCGCGCGCGTTCGCCCAAGCTCGCGCGCAAATTTTCATCGCGCGCGAGCTGCACAATCGCGTCCGCCAACGCTTCCGCGTTTTTCTCTGGCACCAGCACACCGCTCGCGCCATCCTCAATCACATCGGGAAAACCCGCGATATTGCTCGCCACAATCGCCTTGCCTGCCGCCATCGCCTCCAGCGCCACATTCGGCAAGCCATCCACATTGCCCGCGTCATCCCGCACCGAAGGCACGCTCACAATATCCGCCGCCGCGAAATACGCGGGAATCTCTTGACGCGGCACGCGACCCGCAAACGTGACATGTCCGTTCAAACCAAGTGAATGAGCTTGCGCCTTCAAGGCGTCATGCAAATCGCCGTACCCAACCAGCGCCAAATGCGCGTTCGGCGCGCGCTGTAAAATCTGCGGCATTGCGCGCACGAGAAATTCAAAACCCTTTTTGTGTACCATGCGCCCGACGGACAGAATCATCACGGCATCATTTCGCAAATGCAACTGCGCGCGCACGCGCTGCGCGTCTTGCGGCTGGACATGAAACGCCTTTGCATCCGCGCCGTATGGAATCAACTCGGTTTTATTTTCATCTGCGCCGAGCGTCAGCGCGCGCTGCATCAATTCATCACTGCAGGCGGTCAGCCACGCGGCATTGTCGAAACACCAACGCGCGATAGAACCGAACGCGCGATTTTTTTCTGCCATGAATACATCACTGCCATGCATCGAAATCACGAGCGGCAAGTTGCGCGCGCGCGCGACGAGAACGGCGGCGGGCGCGTTCGGCAAAACCCAATGCGCGTGCAGGACATCAAATTTTTCGCGCGCGGTGAGCTGCATCATTTTTTGAAAGGACGAACCGATGGCTAACGGCGCGAGCGCATACACGCCGCGTTTCAATTTCACGTCCGCGCGCAGCGCTTCGGCGTAACCCCAGAGCGTCCATTCTTTTTTCGGCGCGTACCGATATGGATAAAAATGCACGCCGTCCTCGACCGCGCCGCGTTTCAATTCGCGGTGCTCGGGCAAGCTGACGTGCGTTTCCACGCCTTGCGCGGCAATATGCGTGGCGATGGATTCAATAAAAGGCGCCGTCGTATCGCCGCGAAATTTTGGATAGGACGACGTGAGCATGAGAACACGCATGATAAGCGCTTGGGATTCTAGAGCCGATTCCACTTTGATTTGTGGGTAGACCTTTCGGGTTTCCGAAAACCCGAAAGATCTTGTCCCACAAACGAGCTAGGAATTCGCTCTAGATTCGAGCTTTACGATTCAAGTTTTGAGCTTGGAACTGGGAGCTTTGAGATTGGCGACACATCGCTGTCGGCGGTTTGCGGACGTTGAGCGCGCGGCGGTTTGTCCAAAATCCAAACCGCGAACCCGATAATGCCGTTTTGCAGTTGCAGCAAAAACATGAGCGCGGCGAGCGCGAGCGCTTGCGCGGCTGAAATGCCGAGCGCGGGCGCGAGCAAAATCAACAGAGCTTCGCGCGGGCCCACGCCGCCGGGGATAAACGACACGAGCTGCGCGATGCTGGACAGCGACATGGCAGCCACGAACGGCAACGGCGGCAGAAAAATTCCCACCGCGGCGGCGATGCAAAATAAACGCGCATAAACCACCAGCGTCGCCAACACGCTGAGCGCGAATTGCGTCAACGCTTGCTGGGGCGTCAATGCCGCGGGCGCGTAATGCGCGTCGGACGATTTTTTACGCAGACGCATAAAAAATTGAAACAGCCAGCGCTGGGTGCGCGGATGAATCGTGACAAACAGCGCGGCAAGCGTTCCACCCAACAGCAGCGCCAACACAAGCCATTGCCCCGCCGCGATTTGCGAAAAAATAAAAATGCCGCTGCCCGCGAGCAAGAGCAAAATCAAAACATCCCAAATGCGGTCCAGCACAATCGAAATCACCGCTTGACTGAAACCGCGTTCGCGGAAATACGCCGCTTTGACCGCATCGCCGACATTGCCGGGCGTGAGCATGCCCGCGCCCAAGCCCAACGCGTACAGACGCGTCGCTTGCCGAAATGGAATCGGCACGCCGAGGTCGCGCAAAATAATTTGCCAACGCCACGCCTTGATGAGCAAAAAGGGAATGAACCCCAGCAGCGCCAAAGCGATCCACCACAGATTCGCCGCGCGCAAAATCTCGACCGTCGCGCCCAAATCCACTTTGAGCCACAAGACGAATGCCACCAGCGCGCCCAAGCCCAACACGCGCAGCCAAGTTTGATGTTGTTTAATCCAGCGCATCAATCCTCTTTGCCCACGCGTTCAAAGCGCAGCGCGGCAATCTGTTCGGCGACGAGTCCGATTAAAAAAATCAAAAGCGCCATCGTAAAAAGCAGCACGGCGGAATTGGTGATGTACAAGCGGTGCGTAAAAAATAAAATGTCCACGATGGTATACAACAGCGCAATCAAAAATAGCGCCACGCTCACCGGCAAAAATAATTTCAGTGGCGCGAACATGGTGCTCATCCGAAACGCGATAATGATAAAACGCGTGCCGTCGCGCACGGGTTTGATTTTACTCACCCCTCCCTGCCGTTTCAACATGGTCGTCGGCATAAAGCGCACCGCATAACCCGCCTTGATGAACGCAAGCGAAGTCGTCACCGGCGTCGAAAAACCGTTCGGCAAAAGATGAATGAATTGCAGCAAATCTTTGCGCCGTGCCGCGCGAAAACCCGAAGTGGCGTCCGGCACGCGCAGTCCCGAAAGGTACGTCGCGAGCATATTCAAAACGTGATGATACATCCGTCGTCCAAAATCGGTTTGCGAATTTTCATCGCGCGCGCCGACGACCAAATCGTACACGCCGATCTGATTGACGATTTTTTCAATATCCGCCGCGTCGTGTTGTCCGTCCGCGTCGAAAATGACAATCACCTCGCGCGTCGCATTACGCAAACCCGTTTTCACGGACGCGCCATTGCCTTTGTTGTACGGATGCCGCAATACGCGCGCCGTCGCCGCTTCCGCCAACTGCGCGGTTTCGTCCGTCGAGCCGTCGTCTATGACCAAAATTTCAGCGTCGGGATATTGCTGTCGCAACTGCGGAATGATTTCGCCAATCGTCGCGGCTTCGTTAAACGCGGGGATTAAAATCGAAAGTTGTTCAGAGCGCACGCGAGAATTATAGCATAGTGCGAATAAGGCATCGCGCGCGCCGCTATTTGCTATCTGTGATTGGCGATGCTAGAATCGCCTCAATGTCGTTTCCCGTAGAGCATCATTTCCGGTTCGACGCGCAAAACAAACTCGACGCTGACGATTGGCTGCTCATTCCGCGCGCGCAGCTTGCGCCGCATTTTGCGCTCGATGAAACGCTGGCGCAAGAGCTAGTGCAGCTTTATTTGGAAACGGTCGCGCAACATCGCCTCGCGCGCATCCGAGTGGAACAAACGGACGGCGTCATCCGCCTGCGTATGCCCTTGAACAAAGTCGCCATAATTTTCGCCGAACAAGAAACTTTGGTCAACGCCGAGCGCGCCGAAACCAGTTGGCGCATCGCCGGCGGTTTTTTGCTCGCGCATCGCGTCAATTATGGCGGCCGTTTTTATCTCGGCGCAGAGTGGCAAGCCGACGCGCTAAAATTATATTCCATCATTCGCCGCTATCCGCCGCGGTTCGTCGCATATTTGGGCGGCAAAAATGGAATCGCGCTTTATGGCGCGCTGCAAGGCAGAATGCACAAACAAATTCAAGCGCGCTATTTGCGCCGCGCCGCAGCCGCCATCGCCAAAAATTAGCGCCATCCAATCAACTGGATATTTTTGACTCCCGTATAATTTGCGTTACGATATTTCCGTGTTACGCGCCAAGCTTTTGATCGCCTGCGGTGTATTCGCGATGTTGGCGGCGGGATGTAGCGCCGAACCTGCCACGCCAACGCCGGTCCCTGTCGCCGGGACCGTTCTGCAACAAATCCTCACCGATTGCTGGGGCGTCAGTCAACTCAAAGCGTTGGACGGCACGCGCCCCGACCACACCCGCGCGTTTGAATGCGCGCGACTTCGCCTTTTGGACATGGCGCGCCGCTATCCCGACGCGGCGGAACCGCATCGTCTTTTAGCGTGGGGCTATTATTTCGCCTTGCAAGATGAAAACGCCGCGCGCGCGGAATATGAACGCGCCGCGCAAATCTATGGCGCGCGCGCCCGCCCATTGGAACAAGCGGAAATGTTTGTGCAGCTCGCGAGTCTCGCGTTCAAATACGATCAAACGCGTGGCTGCGCGTTACTCTCGCAAGCGTTGGCATTGGATCCCGCGAATGCGCGCGCGGCGCAGCTGCGCCGCAATTTTAATTGTCTGGCGTCCACTCCCGCCGCAACGCCAACACCCAATGCTGGCTGAACGTCACGGCACGGTAAATTTTTTCAATTCCACAAAATCCGCGCCGTCGGGCAAACTCAGGCGATCCTGCGAATCCGTCTCGTACCAGCCCACGCGCAAAACATATTCGCCCGGCGCTAACGACGCGGGAATTTTCAAATGAAACGTATCACGCGCCATTTCAGCGGACGCCCACAACGGCGTCGGATACGCGCCCTGTTTCGGCTCGTGGTCGTCCTGCGCCAACACCGCTCCGTGCGCGTCTTCCAAATGAACAAAACCCGTATAACGCATCGGCGGTTTGCGTAACGCGCGCCACAGCAGCGTCACCTCCAAATCTTGGTCCGCGCGCAAAGTGAGCGGCGTCACATCCCACCCGACCAATTCAAACAAGTCGCCAAACGTCGCGCGCGGTTCAAAAAAGCGCAGCGGCGCGGGCGCATACACTTGATAGCGCGCGTCTTGCGTCGTCACCGCATACCCATAATCCAGCGCCGACATAAAGGCGCGCGTGAAATTGCCAAAATGGTCCACGTCCGCGCGCGTGCCTTGCATCAACACGACTAACGAAAAAGCGCCCGCGCGCAAATTTTCGATTTCCCAATGCTGGTCCCATTTGCCCGCGCGCGCGAGCGTGCTGTACGGAAACGTGTAATACAGCACCGGTTTGTCATTCGTCACCAATAAACCCATGTCTTCGGAAATCACCGCGCCGCGTGTGGCGCGCAGCAGCGGCGCGATGCGTTCGTTCGCCGCGCGCGTTTCGTCAAACAAACGCTGCGCGATGCGCGGGTCATGGTCACGCCAAAATAACGCGAGCTGCGCCAACAGTAACGCGTACGCCAACCAGCGCGCGCGCGGCAGCGTCAACCATTGCGCCAGCGTAATGCCCGCAAACACGCACGTCAGCGCCAGCGCCTCGAAAAAATAATTTTCCCACGCGCCTTCGCGTCCCGCCAAGCTCACCGAACATAACGCCGCCGCCGCGTACAATTCCAACACGCCGATTTTTCGCGGCGCGCGCGCGCGCCACGCGCGCCATACGCGTTGACTCCAACTCACCGCGCCGAGAATCAATAATGCCGCATGCGTCACGACAAAATCGAATACGAGCGGCGCAAAAACGCGCGCCGTCCACACCGTCGCGTTCGCCGCAAGCAAACCAAAACTCCAACCGCCGCGCGTCCAAAGTTCGAGCGCCAAAAAAATCACGCCGCCGACGCCGAGCAAGCTCAGCGCAAACAAAATGCCCGCGCGTTTATCGCGCAAAAAAATCGCGCTTGTCGCCGCGAGCGGCGCAAACACCAACGAATGTTTGGTGTACAGCGCGAGCAGCAAAAAAATTCCCGCCGCCGCGAGCAGCCAACGCGCTCGCGCGCCGCCGCGCTCCCAACGCCACACGCACACAATGCCCGCCAACGCGAACGCAATGCCGAGCATATCAATTCGCAGCAGCGGCGCCCAGTGATATACAAAGGTGGAACCGAAAAACCAAAGTCCTGCGATCCACGCCGCGCCCCAGGCGCGCGTTTCGCCGCGCACAATGCGAATGATGAGCGCCGTGACCAGCAACGTCGCGGCGAAATTCAAAAAGCGGCCCCACACGTACGACGCGCCAAACCAGCCATCGCCCAACGCGGTCAATAGCAAATACACCGGCGGATAATTGCTCGTCGCGTACGGCGCGCCCAACGGAAAATAAATCGCCTGCCCGCGCGCGAGTTGGCGCGCAAACCACAGCACGATGCCTTCGCCATAATCCAACTGGTACGGAAAAAATATTCCGCTCCACGCGAGCCATACCGTCAGCGCGGCATAGCCGCCCAACCCAAGCGCCACGATCCAAAATAGCGCGCGCGCGAACGCGCTGCGTGAACGCGCCGCGGCGGTGTCATTTTTCATCCCTACGATATTATCACAGCCAAAAAGCAACACGAAACATTGTGACGCGGCATGTTTTGTAAGAGCGCGGCACGTCAGTTATAATCACGCTAATCTATTCTGGAGTTTGCGATGCCCCGCGGCGCTTTTTTATTTTTCATCCTGCTAGTATTGCCCATTGCTTTGGCGGCGTGCAGTCCCGAACCAACGCCTACGCCCGCGCCTACGCCCACGCGTCACCCCACGCGCACGCCCATTCCGACCGCCACATCGAAACCGCCGCCGACGCAAATCATTCCGACCGCGACCGCGCTGCCCACCAACACTGCCACTCCTTTGCCCGAACCGACCCAAGCGGCGGCGACACAACCGCCGTCACAAGCGTCGTCACAGAACGCTCCCGCCGGCGGCGGCTTGACCGTGTGGACGATGGCGCCATTAATCGAATATTTCAAAAATATCGCGCCGTCCACGCTCGCGCCAATTGCGCGTCCCGCCAATGTAAATCCGTTGACCGGGCTGGAAGTGAGCGACCCCGCGTTGTTGCAACGAAGACCCGTGCTAGCGCGCATCGGCAATGACCCGAACGCGCGCCCTATTCACGCCGGTTTTAATCAAGCCGATTTGGTCTGGGAAGAAATGATTGACCAAAAAAATATGGTTTTTGCGGTGACGCGTTTCACGCTCGTCTTTTTGGGGCAGAATGGTTCATTTCGCCCGCTGCGTTCCGCGCGCGCGGTGAACGCGTCGCTGATGCCAATGTTCGACGGCGTGTTGATTAGTTCCGGCGGCAGCGACGGCACGCGGTATCTGATTTCGCAGCTGCCATGGAAAGACCGCAATCTCGATGGCGATTTGCAAAATGGCGCCATTTGTATTGATGGAACCGATTGGCGCACGCGCGTTTTGTCGAGCGTCGAACACGTGCAAGATTTTATCGCCGCCAAAAAGCAAAGCGGCGCGCCGACGCTGCGCGGTTTTCAATTTTCCAATGACGCGCCAAACGGTTCGCCCGCAAACACGATTGCGCTCGACCATAAACCGTGGCCCGTGTACGCGGCGGGCGTGATTGAATGGCGTTACGACGCCGCGACGGGCAAATATCTGCGCTTTGTAAATGGCGCGCCGCACAACACCCAACAATACGCGTTGAACGGCGTGTGGGGCAAAGGATGTCAAATCGGCGCCGCGACGAGCGAACAAATCGCGACATCAAATCTGGTCATTTTGAATGTAAAATATGAACCGACCGATTTTGTCGAAGACACGCTGAATTCGTACAGCGCGTTTGTGGATTTAGTCGGCAGCGGCGCGGCGCAAGTATTTCGCGACGGCGCGCAAATCAACGCGCGCTGGGAACGTCCCGCGCTCGGCGATTTTATCAAACTCGTTGACGCGAACGGCAATGAGATCGCGCTCAAACCGGGCAACACCTGGTTCGAGCTCACGCCATTGGGATATGCGCCAACGATCAAATGATTGATAATTTTGGTTTTGTGATTTATGCTTTTTCAAATCCAACGCGGCGGCAAACGCCAAACATAAATCACACGACATAAATTCCAGTGCTTGCATGGTCGCTTTCCGGCGGAGGTAATCGCGGGCCGATTCAGGTTGGCGCGATGCGCGCGTTATTTGAGCGCGGCATCGCGCCCGACATGCTTATTGGCACCAGCGCGGGCGCCTTGAATGCCACATTTCTTGCCACCGACCCGACGCGCGAAACGAATGAACGCCTCGCGCAAATGTGGCTGAATACCACCGTGCGCGATATTTTTCCAAAACCGAAATGGTGGATGCTGCTGCGCGCGGCATTTTTCGGCAACGGTTTGGATGACCATCAGGCGCGCGCGAAAAATTTTCAAAAACAGCTGCCGCCCGGCGTCGAAACGTTTGGCGCGTTGAAAGCGAAATTGTATTTGACCGCCGCCGATTTACAGACGGGACGTTTGTATTTGTATGGCGACGACCCGCAAGCGAAATTGCTCGAAGCGAGTCTAGCCAGCACCGCGCTGCCGGTCGTGTGGGATCCCGAAATAATCAACGGGCATCAATTTGTGGATGGCGGCGTCGTCGCCAATGTGCCAATCAGCATCGGGATTGACCGCGGCGCCACCGAAATTTACGCGTTGGATTTGCAAGACCCCGGACCGTTTCCATATCAAAAAGGCGCGATCGCGATTGCGTTAAAGGCGCTTGGCGTGTTGACCTATCAACAGGCGTTGCGCGAAATGCAGCGCGCGCTGGAAAGACCGGGCATCACTTTGCATTACATTTCGCTCGGCGATATTTTCGCGGGCATAGACTTGCAAGATTTTTCGCGCACTGCCGAGATGATTGAACAAGGTTATGCGCGCGCGAAAAAATATCTGGACCATCCGACGCCGAACGTAATGCCGCAACACTTGGGCGTCGCCGCGACGGACGCGCCGCCGGGCGCGATTTTGTACGAACCCAAATTGTGAATGCGCCGCGCGCGCCGTTTGGCAAACGCGAATTTCCGCGCGCCGCATTCAACTTTAACTTTTAAACTCTGCATGTATCTCATCGGTCTCACGGGCAACATCGCCACAGGCAAAAGCACGGTCTGCGATATTTTGACGCAGCTGGGCGCGCGTGTCATTGACGCGGATTTGGTCGCGCATACGGCGCTGCGACGCGGCACGGCGGCATGGCGCGCGCTCATCGAAGCGTTCGGCTATGACATTTTGACATACGACGGCACGGTAGATCGCCGCAAACTTGGCGCGATTGTATTCAATGACGCGACGAAATTACGCATACTGGAGCAAATCACGCATCCAGCGGTCGGCGCCGAATTGGCGTTGCTGATACGCGACGCTTTGCACGCGCCCGCCGCCGGCGCCATCTTGGTGGTCGAAGCGGTGAAACTGTACGAATCGGGTATTTATGAATACATGGACGCGCTGTGGGTGGTTACCGCGCCGCGTGCAGAACAAAAACGCCGCCTGATGCAAGAGCGCGGCATGAACGAAGCGGATGCCAACGCGCGTTTAGATTCGCAGCCGCCAGTGGATGAAAAATTAAATCGCGCGCAGGTTGTCATTGATAACGGCGGCAGCATCGAAGACTTGCGCGTACAAGTCATGCGCGCGTTTGTGCAAATTAATCCCGAAACGGCGCGCGACAAAACCGCGCTGCTGCAAAAATGGCTGCGGCTCGAAACCGCGCCAACCGCAACTGCAAACGCAGCGTCCGCGCCAATCGAAAACGCGATGCCCGCGTCAACCGAAAACGCGATGCCCGCGTCAACCGAAAACGCGATGCCCGCG
>JAJTXZ010000129.1 GCA_021463195.1 Anaerolineae bacterium | reverse complement strand
CCGCGAGCCGGCTGCCGATAAAGATACCAACTTCCGCGAACAGCGCGGCTTCCAGTGTATCAACAATTACGCCGAGCAAAAATAACGCGACCGCGCCGATGAAAAGTTGTTCCGTTCGTTTGGACAAACGCATTAGGCGGCTCAATTCCAAACGTTCGCCCACAATCGTCAAAATCAGGAACGCCGCCCACCACAGCGTCACGGTCACAAAACCGAAACCGGCGAGCCACAAAATATTTCCAATAAACCACGCGACCGCGCCGAGTCCCATCGTGTAGGTAAAAAGCGCGGGCTGCCGTCGCACGATAACGTAAAAAATCGCGACCATGCCGAGCGAGCCGATGGTCATTAAAAGGGCGCCAAAAAAAATATTGGGGGTGACGAGCAAGACGATGGCGCCGACAGCATTGAATACGGGCGCGATATAGCCCCACGGTTTTTGCAGCGCCACCGCGCGCTCGAGCGGAATGAGCGTGCCGAGAAAGCCGCACACCAATAATGGCCCATGCAGCATGGCAATGCCCGTCACGAGCTGTGGAAAACCCCAGCCCATGCGAAGCAGCCCCGCCCACATTGCGGCGAGCAACGCGATTACCGCGAGGGCGAAAATCGGCATACGCGCGCGCGGGTCATGCACAATCAAATCAAACGCTTTCATATTTTATACTCCCATCACAGCTGACATCCTAGAGCGAATTCCTGTTTGGTCTAGGGTAAAAGACCCTTTGGGTTTCCGAAAACCCAAAGGGTCTGTCCCTAGATCAAATCGGAAACTGGCTTAAACATTCCTGCGCGTATTTTACACGATGCGTATAGAATTACCCAATGCGCGCGGTTAAACTTTTTTTTCCCTCCTACGGCGCGTCGCAAGTTGGTTGAGCAAGCTTGCCAAAAGCGCGCGAATAAACGCTTGCGGCAAAAAGACCAACGCCGCCACCTCAAGCCAGTGACGCGTCCAGCCAAAAGCGATATAAAATCCGCGCGCCCATTGCAAAATCGCCAGAGAATCGGTATGATTCCCTCCAGTACGCTGTAATGCTTTTGTAAGCGGACTCTCTGGAGGCGACAGTGGGCGCGAAAACGTTTCTGAATTTTGATTTATTGCTGGAACGCGCAGGCGAAAATTATCGCGCGCGCGTCCTCAATTCCCCCGGCGGACAAGCGACGCGCGAATTGGTCCGCCCTTTTTCCTCGCAAGACCTCGATGCCGTTTTTTCGCAGTTGAGCCGCAACAATGTTGCTGCCGCGCGCGAATTTGGCAAGCAACTTTATGACGCGGTGTTTGCGGACGAAATCAAAATCGCTTACCTCAGCAGCGTGGGCATTGCCGCGAGTCAAAACGCGGGTTTGCGAATTCGTTTGCATTTGAACGACGTGCCCGAACTCGCGAGCGCGCCGTGGGAACTCTTGCGCGACGAACAAGATTTTCTCGCGCTCTCGGCGCAGCGCGCGCTCGTGCGTTATTTGGAATTGCGCCAGCCGCTCAAACCATTTGCCGCCAAGCCGCCGCTGCGCGCGCTCGTCATTCTCTCCAGCCCCAGCGATTATGAAACGCTCGACGTGGCGCGCGAATGGACGCGCTTGAACGACGCGCTCGCGGACGCGCTCGGCGCCGGTCTGTTTGAAATCAAAGCGCTGGAACGCGCGACGTTTGCGGACTTGCAGGAACAGTTACGCAAAAACGAATATCACATTTTGCATTTCAGCGGTCACGGCGAATTTAATGAACGCGCGGCGGACGACGCGACCAAAGGCAAACTCGTCTTTGTCAATGAAACGGGCAGAGGGCAAGCGGTGGATGCGCTCGAATTGGGCCGCGTGTTGAACGCGCACGCTTCGCTGCGGCTGGTCGTGCTCAACGCGTGCGAAGGCGCGCGCGCCGATACGCGCAGCGCGTTCGCAGGCGCGGCGCAAACGCTGATTCAAAAATCCGTGCCTGCGGTCGTGGCGATGCAGTTTCCGATAACGGACGACGCGGCGCAAATCTTTGCGCGCGCGTTGTATGGCGCGTTCGCAGATGGTTTCGCGGACGGGTTCAATCTCGATACGGCGTTGAGCGGGGCGCGGCTGGCAATGCAGCGCAGCGGTTTGGAATGGGCGACGCCGACGCTGTTTTCGCGTCAGGATGAAAATTTATTTGACCTGCCTGCGTTGACCGACGCGCAAACGCGCGATTTAAAACGCGCGGCGTTGATGCGTTTGGCGACGCAGGCGTTGGACGCGGAAAATTTCGCGCGGGCGAGTGAATATGCCGCGCGCCTGAGCGAAATGAATGTCAGTGACACTGCCGCGCGCGATTTGCGCGAAAAAATTCAACGCCTGCGCGAGGCAGCCGAATTTTACGCGCAAGGGAAAAATTTTGTCGCGCAAGAACGCTGGCAGGATGCGGTGAACGCCTTCAAGCAAACGCAGCAGCGGCAAATGAATTATCGTGACACGACGACGCTGTTGGAGCAAGCGACGCGCGCCTTGCCCGCATCAAGCCCTGCCGCAGCCGCCGCCACGCGTCCGCGCGCCGATGAGAACGAGGTCCATTACAAAGACATGGTGCGCGAGCTGCTGCGCGCCAAAGTCGTGCCGTTCTTGGGACTGGGCGCGAATTTGTACGGGCGCGCGGCGAGCGAAAAATGGCAGCCAGCGGACGGCGCGCCGAGCGGCGACGAACTGGCGCGCTATCTTGCCGCGAATTACGATTACGACGAAGCGGACAACTCGAACCTCTTTCGCGTGTCGCAATACGTGGCGGTCACGCGCGACAACAGCGCGTTGTACGACGAACTGCATCAGATTTTTGGCGCGCAGTACGCGCCCTCGCCGCTGCATCGTTTTTGGGCGGAACTGCCCGCGCAGCTGCGCGCGCGCGGACCGGTCGAGTTTTATCCCATTCTTGTGACGGCGAATTATGACTTGCGCTTGGAAAAGGCGTTTCAAGAGCAGGGCGAAGCATTTGACGCGTTAATTTATTTGGCGGACGGCGACGACAAGGGCAAGTTTTTGCATCGCACGCATCACGGCGAGGAAATTTTGGTGGACGACCCAAGCACGCATCCGCACATGCGTTTGAACGAGCGCACGACGATTGTTCGCGTGCACGGCGCGGCGGCAGCGTCCGATTCCGCCTACGAAAGTTTCGTCGTCACCGAAGACCATTACCTCGACCTGTTTCGAACGGATGTCACGAGTCTCTTGCCGCGCACCGTCGCCGCGCGCCTAAAAGAATCGTATGTGCTTTTCATGGGCTGCAATTTGCGGAGTTGGAATATGCGCGGTTTGCTCTATCGGCTCGCCAAGACCAAATATCGCCCGTGGCTGGTGCAGCCGCAGATTCAGGACATTGAAAAAGAGTATTGGCGCGAGTTGAAAGTGAGGGTGCTGGATTTGGCGTACGACGACTTTCTGATGAATCTGAATCTGCGTTTGGCGAATGTTCCGCAAGGAGGCGCGCAATGAGCCGCATCTCGTCTCCCGCGCCGGTTTCCGAACGCGCGTCGCCGTATCAGGGCCTCACGCCCTTTACGCCGGAGGACACGCCGTACTTTTTTGGACGCGAACAGGACACCGAAATCATCACGGCGAATTTGATTGCCGAACGCTTGACGCTGTTGTACGGACCGAGCGGCGTCGGCAAAAGTTCGGTGTTGGGCGCGGGCGTGGTGCACAATCTGCGCGAACGCGCCCAACGCGAAATCGCGCGCGGCGACCCGCCCGAATATCTGGTCGTCTTTTTCAACGATTGGCGCAATGAACCCGTCGCGGCGCTTGTACAAGAAATCGAGAAACAGCTGCGCGCGTTCGCGCCGCCGCTGCCCGCCGAAACCACGCTCGCCGCCGCGCTGCGCGCGTGGAGCGCACAGACGGGCGCAGAGCTGCTTTTTATTTTCGACCAGTTTGAAGAATATTTTTTGTATCACGAAAACGACAAACGCGACGACAACTTTGCGGCGCAGTTTGCGAATGTGCTAAAGGACGCGGACGGACGCGCCAATTTTCTCCTTTCGTTCCGCGAAGACGCGCTGGCGAAAATGGATTTTTTCAAAAAGCGCATTCCCAACCTCTTCAAGAATTATCTCCGCATCAAACATCTCGACGACGACGCGGCGCGGCGCGCGATTTTGAAACCGCTCGAAAAATACAATGCCGACCATCCCGCCGCGCCGCCCGTGACGATGGAACCCGCGCTGGCGCAAGAAATTTTGCGCGAGGTGCAGGTGGGGCGCGTGACGCTGGGCGAAAGCGGACGCGGCGCGGTGACGCAGGAAAATCGCGCCGCCATCGAGACGCCGTTCTTGCAGTTGGTCTTGACGCGTCTCTGGACGCACGAACGCGCGCAGGGTTCGGACACGCTGCGCCTTGCGAGTTTTACCGCGCTCGGCGGCGCGGAAAAAATCGTGCGCGGGCATTTGCAAAACGCGATTGAAACGCTTTCGCCGCGCGAGCAGGGGATTGCGGCGAGCGTGTTTGACCGGCTCGTCACGCCGTCGGGGGCAAAAATCGCGCAGAACGCGCCCGACCTCGCGCGCTATGCGCGTGTGCCAGAGAGCGAATTGAAAAACGTGCTCGAACGTTTGTCGGGCGGACAGAACCGCATCCTGCGTCCCGTCGCGCCCGCGCTCGACCTGCCCGACGTGCCGCGTTATGAAATTTTTCATGACGTCTTGGGCGCGGCGCTGTTGGAATGGAAACGCGGGTATGAAAACAAACGCCGTCTGCGCCGCATTGCCTATGTCGCCGTCGCGGCGGGCGCGCTCGTGTTGGTGTTTGCTTTCTTGACCCTCTTTGCCATCCGGTCGCAAGCCGAAGCGCAGCACGCCAATGTCCTAGCGAACGACAAGGCACACCAAGCCGAGATCTCCGCCGCTAACGCAGTCAGATCCGAGGCAAAGGCGGTCGCAGAATCTACAAGCGCGGCAAAATCGGCGCAAGAGGCGGATGCTGCCAAAAACGCCGCCGTCGCCTCTGCGAACGAATCCCGCGCGCGCCTGTATCTGGCAGAGGGCAATCAAGCATTTGCCCAAAATCCGCTGCTCGGCATGCGTCTGGCGTTGGAAGCGCTGGCGCTCACAACACAATCGCAAAGCAAGCAAACTGCCAAAATGAACGCCGAAGCCGCCGCCCTCGTGAAACAGGGCAAATTCGTCCGTCTCGGTAATAATGCCACAAATTTTTTTCCAAGCCCGGACAAGACCGCACTGGTCGTTCAATATGCGGATGCGCCGGGGGAGGTGCGGCGGTGGGCGGATGGCGCACTGCTGGCAAAACTCGCGGGCAAGGTTTCGGCTGATCGCGGCGTGTATTCCAGCCCCGAGCGCGCGGGGGCGTTTGTGGTGGGTTATCAAGATGCGCCGGGGGAGGTGCGGCGGTGGGCGGATGGCGCACTGCTGGCAAAACTCG
>JAJTXZ010000128.1 GCA_021463195.1 Anaerolineae bacterium | reverse complement strand
TGTGGTTGACAGCAAAGTCCAAGTTGCGCCGCCATTCTGGCTCTTCATCACCTCTTGTTGGATATTGTTGTAACCATGCTGCCCGATATACAGATTGAGTCGATTCATGGGGTCAATCGCGAGTGAGTAGATGGCATTCTTTTTCCAACTGTTGTCTGTGTCATGTGGTAAGAGGTCATCACCGAACGTTAATCCTCCATCTTGGCTTTTGTAGAGCGCGCCCTTATCAGGGTCCCAGTATCCGCCCGGCAGTTCTTTGCCACGCACGCCAACATAGAGGGTATTTGCATCGGTCGGGTCGAGCGTGACGAGTGCCATGACGGTGTTGGTAATATATCCCTCCACCTTTGGCGCAAAATCAAACCATTGCGTATAGGTTTGACCAGCATCCGTGGTCTTCCAAAGTTTCAAATCGGACGTAGCCATGTAACCGATTTGTCCCTCGGTGTGTGAAAGTGCTGCGACTGCTTGAACGGTGGTTTGATTTGGAAAAGTAAAGCGATTCCAGTTGTTTCCGCCATCATGGATTTGCAAAGAGCGCATAAATTTTGTATTCCGTCACTTGATTGAGGATTTGTTCTTGATGATGCCGACATAAAACGCGGTTGCGCCCGACACAGCGAGGGTGGCGGTATCGTTGTCGGTTTGCGAACGCTTGAAGGTGCCGCCGCTGGCGACGCTGTTGTTGCGGGGTTCCCAGCCGGTGACGAATACAAGATTCGTGTCCGTGTCTTGATAGGTGCCTGGCCCGACCACGGTCAAGGGTGCGGAGTGACGAAGGAGAGGGGATTCGTTTTGGGAGCGGGAAAAAGCGAACGTAGCGCTGGAGGAAAGCAAGAGCAGCAACAAAACACGAACCAAATAACCCAGTGGCGAGCGGAGCATGAGAACCTCCAAAGGTTTAGGATGAGGATTGCGACGAACCTAACTCGACATGCGCCAACGCAGCGACACAACAAATTCAAAGCAAAAAAATTCGAGCGGCTGCGCCGCGAAACGGCGCAGCCGCTCGTTTCATTAAGCAACCTTTCTTTCACTCAACGCGACAAAATACCAAGTATTCCGCCGCGCAGATGAGGAAGATTATAAGGAAATCAAAATTTTGCAAAGTCTGCAGTTGACGATCTTTTGCCACCGCATTTGCGCGTCGCCGATTCTGCCGTCAAACTTTTTCAAATCAACAAGCCCCCATTCGCCAACGCGACCACATCGTTTTTCCGCACGCGTTCTCCCGCCAACAATCTTGGCAAAATCAAATCCACCACATTCGTCTCGCGCGATTTCACGCAGCCCGGCGCGCCGATGATGGGTAAATCGTTCGCGTAGGCGAGCAGCAGCAAATTCCCCGGCTCGACGGGCGCGCCATACAGTTCGATGATTCCGCCTGCGCGCGTGATTCCGCTTGGCGTCACATCGCTCACATTCATAATAGACGTTTCGCCCGCGACGATGATGCAATCCACTTTCAAATTTTTCGCGCGTTCAATCGCCTCTGCAATCGCGTGCTCCGCGTGCGCGACAAATTCGTTCGAGACAACGCTTCCGCCCAATTCCTCGACGCGTCCTTGAATCGGCGTAATCAATCCCTTTTCGACGCGCGCGCGCGCTGCCGCGCTGCCGGTCAAAATTACCGCGACGCGCGACGCGCGCAATTCGCGCACGCCAATTATTTTTTGCGCGTCGCGTGCAATCCGTTCCGCTTGTTTCAAAATATTTTCGGAAATCGCCAAGCCAATGACTTTGATCGTCGCGATCATCTTTTTTGGCGCGACGACTTGGTTTGCGGGAATGGTCGCGATGGCGATTCCATCAAACGAATTGAAGCGCGCCAACGCGTCATTGTCAACCTTAAGGATTCCGCGCGCGGTCGCAAACAAATTGACGCGTCCGCCGCTCACCGCAGATTGCGAAATGTTTTCGCCTGTAACCGCGTTGGCGACGCGCACCGCCGCATCATTTTCATTCACCTCGCCCGCTTCCAACATCCCAACCAACACAGTCGGCTTGCCTAACGCGCGCAATTTTTCCACATCGCTCTCGACGAGCCGATGCCCTTTGGCGAACGCTTTATGTCCCTGCGCGTCGGCGAGATTGTGAATCAACACCCCGCCAATCGCCTTTTCAATTTCAACCGTTTCCAATTTCATATCGTCGCTCCCATACATCCGCGCGCGCAAGCGCAAGACATTGCCCCTGCCAATCACCCACTCACCCAATCACCTAATCACCCAATCACCCAATCATCCAATCACTCAATCATCCCTTTATCACCGCCAGCGGTTCCAACCGCGCGACGATTTTGCCGATGCCCGCGTCCTCGACCACTTGCACCACACGCGAAACATCTTTGTACGCTTGCGGCGCTTCTTCGGCGAGTCCGCTCATTGAGCCCGCGCGCACTTCGATACCGCGTTCCTGCATTTCCGCGCGCAACTTGTCGCCGCGAATTTCTTTTTTCGCGCGATGGCGACTCCAGACGCGTCCCGCGCCGTGACAGCACGAGCCGAACGTCTGCGCCATCGAACCCGCTGTCCCGCACAAAATGAATGACATTGTCCCCATCGAACCCGGAATCAAAACCGGTTGTCCAATTTCCTTAAGGTCATCGGGCAGCACAGGCGAATTTGGACCGAACGCGCGCGTGGCGCCTTTGCGATGCACGAGAACTTGGATCGTTTCGCCGTCAACGTCATGTTCTTCCACTTTTGCCATGTTGTGCGCGATGTCGTACACCTGATGCAAATGAAAATCGTTGACGTGACCTTTCAACACGTCGGCGAACGAACGGCGAATATGAAAGGCGAGGACTTGGCGATTCGCAAACGCGAAATTTGCCGCCGCGCCCATCGCGCCGACATACGCCTGTCCTTCGGGTGAAGTGAACGGCGCGGCGACGAGTTCGCGGTCGGGCAAGATGATGTTGTATTCTTTTACGACGCGTTGAAATTGATCCACGTAATCTTGACACACTTGATGTCCCAGCCCGCGCGAGCCGCAGTGAATTTGCACGACGACCTGATTTTCAAACAAATCTAAAACGCGCGCCGCCTCCGCGTCATAAATTTTTGCGACGCGGTCTATCTCGATGAAATGATTTCCCGCGCCCAGCGTGCCGAGTTGGTCACGTCCGCGTTCTTTTGCTTTGTGCGAAACTTGTGTCGCATCCGCGTAGGGAATTCGTCCGTACTCTTCGGTGCGCGGCAAATCTTCCATGCGCGCATAGCCGCGTTCGAGCGTCCAATCCGCGCCGCGATTCAAAATGTCGTCCAAGTCATCGCCGTACAAATTCACGCTGCCGCTCACGCCAACGCCGCTTGGACAGTTGCGATACAACGTCGTCGCCAAATTTTTCAGATGCGGCTGAATTTCTGCCGCGTCTATTTGCGACGCGAGGACGCGGACGCCGCAGTTGATGTCATATCCGACCGCGCCGGGCGAAATCACGCCATCGCGCGTCGCCGTCGCAAACACTCCACCGACGGGCGCGCCATAGCCCTGATGAATGTCCGGCATCGCAATCGCGTATTTCACAATCCCCGGCAGCGTCGCGGTGTTGATGAGTTGCTCGATGGATTTGTCCTGGAGCGCGTCGTCCAACAATTCTTGATCCGCGTAAATCCGCGCGGGTGCGCGCATGTCGGCACGATATGCTTGCGGGACTTGCCAGACGAATTCCGAAATTTTTTGTAAATCGTATTTTGAAATCATTTTTGCTCTACCTGTTCAACACCTTCGGGAATTCAATAAAAATGAATAAGGAACGTAGCGCAAATTTGTAATTTGCGCTGGTTTGGCGAAGGCATTCCTATTCTAAACTCTGTATCTTTGCCAAGAGAACGCAAATTTCAAATTTGCGCTACGCCACATTGCGCCGCGATGGCGTACAATTCTGCGGTTTCTTCCAAAACTTGGTCACGCTGTTGAACCCAAGCTACGGCGCGGTTCGCCCACTGCATTGCTTCGTTGGGCTGATGCAGCAAACGATGCACTTGCGCCATTCGCATCGCCGCGCGCACGCGATAACGCCAAAAGTTTTGTTGCTCCGCAATCGTGTTCAACTTGGCTGCCCATTCGCGCGCGTGCGCGGCATCGTGCTGCGCGATGTAAAGTGACGCCAAGACGGCTGCCAATTCGGCTTGGCGCTGCGCCGCATCCAACTTTTGCGCGACATGAGAATAATGGTGCGCGAGCAAAAGCGCGCGTTCGATTTCGCCGCGTCGTTGATACAACCGCGCGAGACACGCGCCGACCCAACATTCGCGTTCGCGCTCGCCGAGCCGCTTGATCCAGTCCAGCGCTTGATTTAATTCGCGCGCTGCCTCGTCATAACGTTCCAACTTGGTCCATAGATTTCCCAAATTCGCTTGCAACGTAATCTTGATACGCAGTGGTGTTTGCGGCGAGAGCAAAGCGCGCGCGCGTTCAAATTCCTTTTCGGCGGATTCAAAATTGCCCATCGTTTCCAAAACGCAAGCGATGTTATTCAAATCGGTAGGCAGATGTTCGGGGCTGCCGCACGTTTCATCCAGATGCAATGCCGCGCGATAGTGAACGAGCGCATCGCGATAATTGCCCAAATGGTCATGCGCCACGCCGAGCAAGCGCCGCGCCCATGCCGCGTGTTTCCAATCCTGATGCTTCATGGCGAGTCGCAGTGTCTCTTCCGCCAACGCGATTCCTTTGGCGTGATGGCTCTGACAGATTTTGACCCACGCCAAGCGCGCACACACTTCCGCTTGATGGGATGGAGTATCAAACTCTTTTGCCAAGCGTTGCAGCGCCGCTAGATTTTCCAACGCGGCATTCCAGTTGGCATCCCAATCATACAACTCATCGCACGCGACGCGGATAGACCATTCTTGTTCGCGCGCAAAAAGAGATTGCGGCAGCGCGGCGAGCGCGTCCAGCGCGCGTGTGAGATAGCGCGCCGCTTGACCGGGATTCCCGCGTTCTTGAAACGCCAAACCCAGTTCGCGCGCTTGCGCCGCGATTTGCAAATTGAGCGCGTCGGATTCACGCTGTTCGCGTGGCGCGCGCGTGTGTGTGTGCGCGGGTGTTTCCCGCGTCTCTTCCAGCTGCGCCAAACGCGCTGCCGCCATTTGGATTGTGACAGAAGGTGGAGTGAGTTGGAATTGGTCGGCGAGCGCGCACGTGCGGGCAGAAGGTTCAAGCCCCAACTCGGCGCGCCAAATAGTTTGATACTTTTGAAATTGAATTTGAGCGTCGTTGAGCCGATGATTTAGCGCATAGAGTTGAATGAGTTGATAATGCGCCGTTTCGCTGAATGAATCCGTTTGAACCCACCGCGCCGCCGCGCGTATTGCCGCGTCGAAATTCGCCTGCGCGTGGTGCGCTTCCGCCAAACGCTGCAAGACCAAAAGATAACGCTCGCGCAAATGTTCGCGGTACGGCAGCGTCCAATCATCATACACGCCCTCTAAAAATTCACCGCGATAGAGCGCGGCGGCAGATTCGAGCGGCTGTGTTTCGGTTGAATCGGACGCGCGTACAAGCTGCGCGGTGCGCGTTTCAAATTCAAGCACATCCAACCAAAGGGGTGCGCGCGGATTGAATTGAATCGTTTCGCGTTCGCTGCAAAAATAGTTCGCTGAACCCAGCAAGGTCTTGAGCCGATATAGGTGACTGTTCAAGTTGC
>JAJTXZ010000127.1 GCA_021463195.1 Anaerolineae bacterium | reverse complement strand
AGAACTTGTCATGTCGAAGGGACTGAGACATCTCGCTCCGCTCGATGTGACAGTTCTCTGCTCACACAGCCCCTGCGGGCTGACCATCTCGAAATGACAGGCAAAAGTCAAGTACGTATCTTGCAATTCATCCCAGTCACGAATACGGAGGCAGAAATGAGTGCGTCAAGCGCGACAAAGGGGAACGGGGATTCCGGCGGCGGAATCCTCGGTGTTATTGAAAAAGTTGGTAACAAAGTACCGCATCCGGTGTTGATGTTCTTGTATCTCATCATCGGCGTAATTGTACTCTCGGCGATTCTTTCGCTGTTCGGCGTCAGCGTCACCGAAGAAATCGCGGTGCCAGTGCCGGTTGAATCTACCGCCAATTTGTACGAGGACAGCGCGGTGCCCGGCTATGTCAATCCAGAACAGCCCTACGATGAACAGTTCAAAATTCATAAAGAGACGATTCCGATTCGGAGTCTCTTGAGCATCGAAGGCATTCGCTTTATCTTTACGTCGTTCGTCCCGAACTTTTCCGGCTTTGCCGTCATTGGCATCACCTTTATCGCGCTGATGGGCGCGGGCGTGGCGGAAGAAGCAGGACTAATGAACGCGCTGATTCGCAAACTCGTCGCGGTTGCCCCGGCGGGCGCGCTCAGCTTTATCATCATCTTTGTCGGCGTACTGTCGTCGGTCGCGTCGGATGCGGGTTATCTGATTTTAATTCCTCTGGCGGCTGCCGCCTTTCTAAGTGTAGGGAGGCACCCCCTTGTCGGTTTAGCGGCGGCATTCGCCGGGGTTGCCTCCATCTTTACGGTCAACGTGATTCCGACGCCCGTTGACGCGATGCTCACTGAAATTACAAATGAATCCATCGCGCTGGCCGGCGGACAGCCCATCACAATCGCGTCCAACCTGTTCTTTGGCATTGGCTCGTCGGTGATTCTCGCCATTGTGGCGGCGGTTGTCACCGAGCGAATCATCGCGCCGCGTCTCGGTGAATATAAAGGTGGCACAGGCAAAGTGGAGGGCGACAAGGACGCCAAAGCCGAAATCTCGCCCGAAGCCGAAGCCAAGGGCTTGCGCGCGTCGTTGTTCGCCTTTTTGGGGGTCTTTGTCGTCATCGCTCTCCTGACACTGCCGCCGGGCGCGCCGCTGCGCCGACCGGACGGTCAAATCGAAGGCAACTCGCCGCTGATGGACAGCTTGCTGTTCGTCATCATGTTATTCTTTTTGATTTCAGGTATCGCGTTTGGTCGAGCGGCAGGGACAATCAAAGGCAGCGGAGATGTCATTAAAGCGGTCACCAAGACGTTTGCGGGACTGGCGGGACTCGTGTTTATGCTGCTCATGATCAGCCAGTTCATCGCGTTCTTTAATTACAGCAATCTGCCGCGCGTCATTGCCGTCGTATTGGCTGGAATTCTCGAACAAGCGAACATTGGCGCGCTGCCGTTGTTGATTGTGATGATTCTCGTCATCGTGCTGTTGGACTTTATCATGCCGGGCTCGGTGCCGAAATGGGCAATCTTTGCGCCCATCTTTGTGCCGCTCTTTATCCGTTTGGGTGTCGCGCCTGAATCGGTGCTGGCGGCATATCGCATCGGCGATTCGCCCGTGAATTCGATTACGCCGCTGATGGTGTATCTACCCTTTATTCTCACCATCGCGCAGCGTTATGACAAGAACGCCGGCATCGGGACGCTCATCTCATTGATGATTCCATATGTGGTCGCGATTCTCGTCGCCTGGCTGATTCTGTTTGCGATTTGGTTCATGTTGAATATCCCGCTCGGACCCGGCTATTTTCCGCAGCTTGTGCCGTGAGCTTGATCCATGCGGCGCGCGCATAAATTGCGCAACGAGGAATGTAACCGCGCGTGACTCGCGCGGTTACATTCGACTCGCGCGTCAGCGGGAACGAGTTCTTTGGCGTCGCCCGCAGCGCGACTAGCGCGGCTTTTCTCACGTATCGAGGCGCCCCCGCGGCAGAACACTGCGAGATTCCGCGGGGATGATGCCAGAAGCGGATCGCCAAGACGAACCAAGTTTTGCTAACGTCTTTTTTTGTCGGCGGTTTGGCGCTGTATTCGCTCTTGACGTTGGACGTTTTCTCGGCGCGCCTACGTAAAATCCTAATTTCACAAGGAGGAAAGATGGATACGTTTATCGCAATCGCAATGATTATTCTCGGCGTCATCGCCCTCGCTTTTGGTCCGCGTCTTGTTATCTTGGGCGCGGCGGTTGGCGCGTTGTTAGGTTTCGCTATCGTAAAGGCATTTCCGAATATTCTCGGACCCAGCATGTCGTTTTTAATTCCGCTCATCATCGCGGTCATTTTCGCGTTCGGCGGCGGTTTGATGCGCAGTATGCTGCGATTGGTTACGCTCGCTATCGGCGCGGTGGCGGGCGCATCCATTGTGATGGCGGTCATCCAATTGTTCAGTTCGAGCATAAGCATCTTTGATTGGATATTGGCGCTCATCGGCGCCGGCGCCGGCGGCTATTTGATCCTGCGTTTCAAAGATTGGGCCGTCTATTTTCTCGCCGGTCTGGTGGGCGCGCTGCTCGTCGTGCGCGGCCTCCAATATTTTTTCCCTACGTTCATCGGAATCTGGCCGCTGCTCGTAGGACTCGTGATGGCGGGCGTGGGCGTCGCTTTCCAAGGCGGCTATCTTGGAATGCGGAAACAAGACGTGGTTTAATAAACCGGTTAAAGCAGAGTGGAAACGCTTGGTCGTTTAGGGATTTGCGCTAAATGATGCAAGAACAGAGCGATTCAGAATTGTCGGCGAGCCACGATACGCCGCTCGACGCGATGCGACGCGCGCGCGGCGAATGGACGCGCCTGCGGCAGTGGCTTCAAAGCATCACGCCCCAGATGCTCGCGCGTTTTCTGCTCGTCGTCGCGTTTCTCGCCTTGCTCGGCTGGTTGGTCGCGCAAGCGTGGGTCGCGCTCTTGCCGTTTGTCATTGGCGGCGCGATTGCGTACGCGCTGCTGCCGCTGGTGAATCAGCTGGATAAATTCATGCCGCGCTTGGTCGCCGCGTTCATCGCGCTTGTGCCTGTCGCAGCGTTTATCGCGTTGTTTATTTGGCTGCTCATTCCGATTTCGATTCAGCAATTTACGCGCCTTGTGACTACTTTGCCGGTAGATACGGATATGCAATCTCTGCTCGCGCAAGCGCGTGTCTATGTTGCAAGTTTGTCTCCGAACGCGCCAGAGATGATGGATGATTTGCTGGCGCAGGCAAAAGCGGCATTCGACACGCGCAGCGCGGAAATTTCCAAGTACGCGGTGAATTTGCTCCTCACCACCACGCAGGGCGTATTCAATACGATAACGTTTCTACTCGGCTTTATCATCGTCCCGGCGTGGGCGCTGACAATACTCAACGAGCAGCCGAACGCATCGCGCGCAACGCGCCGAACTCTGCCAAGTTGGATGCGAGGCGATGTGTGGGCGGCGCTGCGGATTCTGGACCGTTCGCTCGGCTGGTTCTTGCGGGGCCAAGTGCTTATCGGAATTATCGCCGGGACTTTGGTGTTTGTCGGGTTAGAGCTCTTGGTGCGTTTCGTAGAGAGACCGGGCAATGTGAGTTATCAACTCTTGCTCGCGCTCTTTGCGGGCTTTATGTATCTGATTCCGTTCATCGGGCCCATTGCCGGCGCGATTCCCGGCGTCCTGCTCGGCTTTTCGCTTTCGCCGCAGTTGGGTGTGGGCGCGATTGTGGTCTATATCGTCGTCCAACTGATTATGGATAATGTATTTGGCGCGCAAATTCAGCGGCGTATTGCGGGTCTCAATCTCAATCTTTTGATTCTCGTCATTGTCGCGATGGGCGCGCTCAATTTTTGGCTGCTGCTGCTAGCCGCGCCCATCGCGGGTATCGTGTATGATTTGTTTCGGTACGCGTACGGTCGTTTTGGCGAACCGCCGCGCCCGGCGGGAATCATTCCGTCCGATGCCGCGTGGAAAAACTGGAATCCGTCGCGCGTGGTCGCGCCGCGCACGCGTTCCGCGCTGCCAATGCGGCATGTGGGCCCCATTCGTTCAGGTGAAAAATAAGCAAGACAAAGTGACGCAAAGTTCAAATTTGCGGCGCGAAACCCATCTGTTTTTTCATCGCGCCAAAGATATTGCCGCAGCAGTTATAGACCTTCAGGTTTGGTTTTGGAAAGCTATGCCAAGACCCTTCGGGTTTCCGGAAACCCGAAGGGTCTGACAGACCAAGACCTTTTCTGAACCTCTATAAATTACAAAATTATCCTGCCAATTCATGTCTGTAAGCATGTCAAGCATTTCTCCCATTGAACCCTTTGCGACAGAAGCGCCGCAGTTGACTCAAGTGCGCGTGCCGCTCGAACGCGCCGCCGAAGCATTTTCAACGCGCGATGAAAATGGGCGCATTCCGATTGTGGTGATTTGCGAGCGCGAGATTCGGGTATTATCGAGTCTCTTGATGGTGGCGGGACTCGTCATCGTCGCGGGCATCTTTGCGGATACGCTTTTTCGAACGTCGCTGCTGACGCCGTTGGGTATTGTGGCGGGGCTGCTTCTCGTCGCCTTGGTCGCCTTTAACGCGTCGCGTGTGCGCATCTATGAGGGCATGAACGCGCTCCTCGTGCGCGCTGGCAGATATACGCGCACGATTGGCAGCGGCTTTTATCTCTTGCCGCCGTGGATTGCAGTCACGCATCTCGTCACGCGCCGCGAGATTCCCTTTACCGTGCCGATTGAGGATGCGCCGACCAAAGACAATGTGCGCGCGCTGGTGAACACACTCATCACGTTCACGATTACCGAACCGCATCGTTTTGTGTTCAATATCTCGGCGGATGATTTTGACCTTGTGCTGCACGCGGCATGTCAACACGAAATGCGGCGCATGATTCGCACGATTACGTCCGACCAAATTAATGATTTGCCGCGTTTTGATTTGACGCAGCTGCGCCAATTATTGAGCGAACAAATGGAAGCGTTTGGCATAACCATTCGCAAAGTGAGTATCACTTTCGCGCAGCCGCCCGCCGATTTTGTCCAATCGCAGCAAGGGCGCGAACTCGCGGTGTTTCAACAAAAAGAGCTCGAAGAACGTCAGGCGCTCGCCGTGCAGCGTCAAGAGAATGCGAATGACCTCGCGCTCGAGCGCGAAATCGCGCGTGTGGCGCGCGAGAGCCAAGTTATTCAAGCTCAAATGAAAAAAGAAGAAGCGCGCCGCGAACTGGTTACGCTGGAAGCGAGTGTGGCGGAACGACGTCTCGCGCTTTTGGAAGAACGCTTGCGCAAATTTCCCAATGCGGTCAAATGGGAGCGCTTTATCGAGCAACTCGCCGTGATGCGCGCGCTCGCAGGCAATGCGCGCACGATTTTGCAGTTGGGCGATTCGGATGAAATTTTGCGCGCGGTGTTGTTGCAAGAATCTATGCCGTCTGCCGCAGCGCCGCACGATGCCAACAATTCCCAGACGTCCGAGGAAAAAGCGAAAAACCGAGCGCCCTAATGGGGCTCTCAAATAAAAATCGCGCGCTGGATTCTTGCATTCTGCGAATGCGGCATGAGTGGATTGACGGATTGCGAAACATGTTCGCGCGTGAACTCGCTCGCGCGGCGTGTGGGCGCACAATTATAGAGGTTCAGAAAAGGTTTTGGTCTGTCAGACCCTTCGGGTTTCCGGAAACCCGAAGGGTCTTGGCATAGCTTTCCAAAACCAAACCTGAAGGTCT
>JAJTXZ010000126.1 GCA_021463195.1 Anaerolineae bacterium | reverse complement strand
ATGATTTGATTTGCGGCGACAATAGTGACTCCTACTTGGTTGGGATAGGTGTGTTTGGCAACCCCTATTCTACCAAGTAGGAATATTCAAATGCGCTCTTAGAGCAATACGCGGCGCAGAAATCCTCATAGGACTTTCGCTTGTCATTTCGAACGCAGTGAGAAATCTCGCACTTTCCCACTGAGATTTCTCGCAAAAACGGCTCGAAATGACACTTGAGCGAAAGTCCTGCCTCAGTAAATTCGCGATTCTGTTCGACAAATCCGATATAATCGTGTAGTATAGCTCCCCATTGCGCAAATATTATTTGACCGCTCAAAAAAGGTGACGCCGTGGAACTGAGACGCTATTTTGCCCTCGCCCGTAAATGGGGCTGGCTCGTGATCATACTGGTCGGCCTCGCGGCGGCGGGTAGCTATCTGTACAGCCGCGCCACTCCGCCGACATTCCGCGCGACCGCGATACTGTTGGTCGGACAAGAACAATCTAACGCCAATCCCACCGCCAACGATATTGTCGTTTCCAACAATCTCGCGCAAGCGTACGCGCTCCTCGTCAATCAACCCTCCGTCCTGCAAGCGGTAGCCCAAGAAATCAGTTGGGAGGATTCGTGGGAATCGCTCTATTTTGTGGTCTCGGCGAATGTGCCGCAAGCCGGACAAACTATCAGCGTTTCCGCGACGGCGAATAGTCCGGAACGCGCGCAGCAGCTTGCCAATACGGTGGCGAATCAAGTCATCGCGCAAAGCCCCATTAGTCGCGAACAACAAGCCGCGGATACTCGGCGCGAATTCGTCACGACGCAGCAAGAACTGCTGCAAGCGCAAATTGTCGCCGGGCAAAAACAGTTGACGGACTTGACGCAGCAAGCCGCGCTCGAAACCGACCCAGAAAAACTCGAGGCGTTAAACGCGCGCGCGGCTGCGCTCCAAACCAAAATCGAAAGCGCGCAGCGCACCTATATTCAAATGAGCGGGCTGCTTGCCCAATCTGCCGGTCGCTATATCACGCTCATCGCGCCCGCGCCGCTGCCCACCGCGCCGGTCAGTCCTAATATTTTGCAAAATGTGCTGCTCGCGGCGGCGGCTGGATTGGCGCTGGCGGTCGGCGTCGTGCTGCTGTTGGAATATCTGGACGATACCATCAAGACCGCTCAAGACGCGCAGCGCGAGATGGGGCTCGCGGTTCTGGGCGGTGTCGCGCGCATTCATTCCGTCCACAAGCCCGCCGATACGTTGATTGCGCTGAAACAGCCGCGTTCGCCGATTGCGGAAGAGTATCGCACGCTGCGCACCAATCTGCGCTACGCAGGCATCGAGAACTCTGGCAGCGCGCTGTTGATTACGAGCGCGAATCCGGGCGAGGGGAAAACCACCACCGCCGCGAATTTGGCGATTGCGATGGCGCAGGCGGGCAAGCGTGTGGTATTGCTCGACGCGGACTTGCGCCGTCCGAGCATACACCGAATTTTTGCTTTGGACGGCGCAAACGGTCTGACTTTGCTTTTTTTGGACGAGCCGCCGCCCTTGGAAAATGTTTTACGCCGCACAACCGTAGATGGACTCGAAATTTTGACTTCAGGCGAGCCGCCGTCGAATCCTGCCGAAATGTTGGATTCGCGTCGCATGACCGAAATTTTGCAAACACTGCGTCAGCGTTTTGACGTGGTGATTGTGGATTCTCCCCCCGCGCTCGTCGTCGCGGACGCGAGCATTTTGGCGTCACGCTGCTCCGGCGCGCTGTTGATTGTGGACAGTGGACGCACGCGCAGCGAATCCGCGCGTCAAGTCGTCACGGTCCTGAATCGCAGTCAGGTCAAATTATTGGGCGTCATGCTGAATCGTTTCGACGGACATGACCGCGGTTATTATTATAAATACAATTATTATTATAGCGCGTCGAAAAAAGCCAAAACCGGCAGCGTCGCGCCGACCAACGGCTCGGCGCAAAATAATGGCGGCGCACGCCAACCGGATAATGGCAAATTTCCCCACCCAACTGAACAAACACGTCAAGATTGAATTTCTTGGTTTTTATTATCGCATTCTCCGTCGTCCGCGAACCCACACGCAATAACGCTTTATTTCGAGGAATTCATTGGACAAGCTTGCGACGCGCTTACCCAGTCTGACGACGATTTTGTGGATTTTGGCTAGTTTGATTGCTTTTGGCGCGTTTTTATATATCGCTCCAAATTTATTAAATCCACCTTCGCCCACTATAACGCCAACCGGCGTAGTGACGGCAACGCCCAGAGCCACGCCGACCGCATTGGCAACCGACACCCCTATCCCCGTTGCGCCACCGCCGCGCACCCGCGCGCTCGAACCGACCGCGACGGCGCCCGCCGACGCGCAAGCGTACAATTTTATATCCGACCCCACTCGCAGCGGTTACCTCAAAGCGGGCGAGACCAAAACTCACTGGGGCGATCGCAATCTGCACGCGGGCTTTTTCGGCGACGCGACGTACCGCAGTCTGTTGTATTTTGAAGTGGCGCAGCTGCCGCCAAATTCCGAAATCTTGTCCGCGGAATTGACGCTCACCGGTTTAGGGCGCGACAATCTGGGCGCGCGAGGCGACTGGCGCGCGGAACTGATCCGCGTCCCCGCGTTCCAAGATTGGAATGATCTCACGCCCGACGAATTGCTCGCGGCGACTTTGGTCAGCGGCATCGGCGGCGCGCTCGCGCCTGCCGATTTGAACGCGGGCGCGCAAAACCAATTTGTGTTCGCGGGCGACCAGCTGCCCGCGCTCGCGGCTCTCATCGGGCAGGAAAATTTTGTGTTGGTCCGGCTCGTCGGCCCGGAGGGACCCGACAATAGCCTCTTTACCTGGGACGCCGGCGGCTTGGATTTGAAGAATGGCGCGCATCCGATTTTGCGTATCGTGGCGCGCCCCGGCAATTTTGTGATCGTGACCAATACGCCAACGGCGGAGAATGTGATTACGGCGGCGGCGCTCGCGGTGCGCGAGACCGATTTCGCGCGCGCCTATGGCACGCCGACGCCTTTTCCGCGCGGCATTGCGACAGCGACGCCCATCATTCTCGTCACCAAAGAACCGACCGCGGAAAATGTGGAAACGCGCGTCGCCATCGCGCAGCGCGCGACGGCGGTGGCGCTTACGACAGGCACCTACACTCCAACTCCCGAAAATTGGGTCCAGGTCACCGCAACCTTTACGCCGCTGCCGACGCGCACGCCGCTAGTGATTCCGGTCAGCACCTTGTACGCGCGTTTGACGCCGACGGCGCCGCCGATCAATACCCCGACCACCCGCGAATTATTGACCAAACCACTGCCCGATTTCTTGCGCGGAATGTTATTGGTCGTGACTGACCGCTTCAAAGGTAAGGATATTGCGGTGATGCGTCCCGATGGGACAATTACGCAGGGCTTGACAGGCGACGAATATTACAAGCTGGCGTTCGCGCGCGAACCGTTTTCGCCGGACCGGCGCTATCGCGCAATCGTTGCGCCCGACGACCGCGAGATTCTGCAAATTTGGATCGAGGACCAAACGAACGGCGCGCGGCGCTTGATTACCCATCTGGCGCGCGGCATCGCGTATGACCCGGTATGGTCGCCCGACGGCGGCAGAATCGCGTACGTGAGCCGCGAAACCGGCAGCGATGAAATTTACGTATACGATTTGGCCAGCGAGACGAGTACGCAAATTACGCGCGGCGGCAACGCGTTCATTTACAAACAACGTCCCACCTGGTCGCCCGATGATTCGCAAATCGCGTTCAAGGCGAATGACGGCACGCTGAATTTCCAAATTTGGCTGATGAACGCGGACGGCTCGAATTTGCGAAATATCAGCGGCAGCGCCTCGAACGACACCGACCCGGTGTGGGTTAAATAGCTGACCCCTCAAAAATCTTCAAAACAGAACTTGGCAAGTCAGCGCGCGACAGCCCGACACGCATGTTCCTTGGCGCAAACTTTGCCGCTAGTCAAAAGTTTTTCTCACGCGTGGCTTGATTGTTTGCGCGTGCCGGTCGAACCTGGTTCGAGACAGTCAAGGCGCATTCGAATATACATTTGCGTCGCGCGCAACTTGAAAACTCGATTTTTCGCGCGGTATGCCGCGCGCTTTTTTATGCGTTGTTCGCGCACACGTCATTGGCTTGGAACATATGCCGCGCGTCCTCTATATCATCATGTTGTTTTAATTTCTTTCAGCTGCGCGCGGCGCGAACCGCTGCGATAGAATGAAAATTAAAAATTACTCTGGCGCGACCCTTTAACCGCGCAATATCGGTGATATAATTCAAATCAAACAGGTTACACTCTCGCTGCTGGTATTCGGACCCCACAACGTGATGTGGCATAAACCGAAATTGGTCCGATTTTTCAGGAGGAGGATATTATGAAGCACGATTCACGCGCTTGGGCGCGCCAGAGTTTAGCTTGGTTAACGATTCTTGGATTGGTTGCAATGATTGCGGCTTGCGGTAATGCGGCGCCTACCGTCGCGCCACCCACATTGGCGGCGGCGGCAACCTCTGCGCCCGCCGCGCCAACCGCTTCGGGAAACGATAATCCGGTGACATTGACATTCTTTTACCCCGTCGCGGTGCCGGGTCCAATCACGCAAATTATTGACGGCTATATCGAAAAGTTTCAAGCGCAGAATCCGAACATCAAAGTCAATGCCGTGCTTTCGGGCGGTTATGGCGACACCATGACCAAAATTCAGACGACCATCAAAGGCGGCGGAACGCCGCCCGATGTCGCGGTGCTCTTGGCTTCGGATTTATATTCCCTGACCGACGCGAACGCCATTCAACCGCTCGACGAATATGTAAAAGCGGCAGGCGGCGACGCGTTCACATCCGATTTCCAACCCGCCTTTCTCGCCAACAGCAGTTATCAAGGAAGCATCTGGAGTTTGCCGTTCCAACGCTCGACGCCGGTGTTGTACTATAACAAAGACCTGTATCAAGCCGCAGGGCTCGACCCGGACAAACCGCCGACGACGTACCAAGAGCTGGTAGATTACGCCAAAAAACTCACCAAGCCGGACGGCTCGCAGTGGGGTATTGAAATTTCGTCCGACGGCATTCCTTATTGGCTGTTCCAATCGTTTGTCATTGGCAATGGCGGAAACGTTGTGACGCCGGGCGTCGCCAACAAAGTCAACTTTAACGGACCCGAAGTGGTGTCCGCGCTGCAAGACCAAGCCGCGCTCGCTTTGACCGAAAAGGTGGAACCGCCCGGCATTCTCGCCTGGGCGAATATGCCGACCGATTTTGTGAATGGCAAAGCGGCGATGATTTATCACAGCAGCGGTTCGCTCGCGAATATTTTGAAACAGGCGAAATTCCAAGTCGGGGTCTCGTTCCCGGTTGGCGAAAAAGGTTATGGCGCGCCGACCGGCGGCGGCAATTTGTATATGCTCAAAGGCATCCCGGCTGAACATCAAGCGGCGGCGTGGAAATTTATCCAGTTTATGACGTCGCCGGAAATTCAAGCCGATTGGAGCAAAAACACCGGTTATATCGCGTCGCGCAAATCGGCATACGATACGCAGTTGATGAAAGACTATATCGCGCAAACGCCGCAGGCTGCCGTCGGACGCGATTTTCTCAAATACGCGCAAGCGGAATTGTCAACGCACAACAACGCTCAAATTCAAAAGATTCTAGGCGATGCGGTGCAAGCGGTCTTGACAGGCAAAGCGGAAGCTCAACAGTCGCTCGACAACGCGCAAAAGCAAGCCGACCAACTCTTGTCGCAGTTCCCCAACTGAAATGCGCGCCGACCCGCCCATGTTAAATAAAGCGCGGCGCTCCCGAATTGGGAG
>JAJTXZ010000125.1 GCA_021463195.1 Anaerolineae bacterium | reverse complement strand
TTGATTTTTGATTTTTGATTTTTGATTTTTGATTTTTGATTTTTGATTTTTGATTTTTGATTTTTGATTTTTGATTTTTGATTTTTGATTAGGCATTCGCAAAACACGCTTGCGCGCAACAGCTGAATACGCGATAATAACGCCAATCATTTCTCCTCAAGGAGGCGCATATGCAATGGGATGATCGTTTGACAAATCTGGGTGTGAATTTGAAAACGCTGGCGAACGGCAAGTGGACCGCAACGGCGGCGCGTTATCAAGATGAACAAGAAGCGCAAGGGCAACATCACATTTGGTTCACCGTATTGGATGAGCAAAGCAAACCTTTGCCGAACGTGCGCGTCGTTGTGGATTGGGTCGAGCGCGCCAAAGATGATCCGCCGACACAGCGCATGACCGACGCGAACGGTAAAGCGAATGTGGATATTTACGCGAACTTGGACATTACCAAAAAGAATGGGCCCTATTTCGCGTATGTCGAAGGTCAAGACCAGAGCGATGTCGTACAGGGCATGGGTTTGCCCGAACATCATCACGTCAACTTTTTGCTGACGTTCGCGCCGCATACCGCGCCCCCTCCGCCGCCGCCGCCGCCGACGGATGTGCCGACCGCGATTTTGGCAAAAGCCAAATCGGTGTCATGGATGCCGGTTAACAATGGCGCGGCGTTGTGGAATTTCGCCAAAGCAAACAGCTTGCAAGACCAACAAACGGATGAAATGACCGTTAACATCAACGGCGAAGAGTATTTACTGCAAGTTTTCAATTTGGGAATTGTGTATGCCAAAGTGGGCGATTGGGGAAATATCAAGATCATCAAAAAGTAGCAGGCAGCCAAGGAAACAAGGCGAGAAATCCGCTTGCTTTTTTTGCTTTTTACGTATCAAGTCACTCACTCACGTTATGCGGATAGTCTATGAAATAGCGTGCAAATGTACGACAAATTTCAAATTTGTCCTACCAATGAGTAATATCAGTCATTCATGTATTTGACCAAACGCGATGAACAATTTTTAAATGGCGCTTTTGGGCTCGCGCCGCAAATGGCAATGAACATTCTTACGCAGTTGGGCGACGTGCTGGGCGCAGACGAAATGATGGACGTGGAACAGGCGCATGTGGACGGCTGCATCTATGAATCCCAAGCGCATCTCGATTTCGCCGAAAAACTCGCCGCGCTCGGAGGTCATGTTATTTTGCCGACGACGTTGAATGCGACCTCGTTGGATTTGCATCACCCCGACGCATGGGGTTATAGCGCGCAGTGGAAAACACAAGCGCAGCGCATGGCGAACGCGTATCTGGCGATGGGCTGCACGCCGACGTGGACGTGCGCGCCGTATCAGACCGAATTCGTGCCCAAGTTCGGACAGCAAATCGCGTGGGCGGAATCGAACGCGATTGTGTATGCCAATTCCGTTATCGGCGCGCGCACAAACCGCTACGGCGATTTCACCGATATTTGCGCGGCGCTAACCGGACGCGTGCCAAAATATGGCTTGCATCTCGCCGAAAATCGGCGCGGTCAAATTTTGTTTGAATTGAAAAATATCCCCGCCGCGTTATTTGACGACGACGCGTTTTATCCCGTGCTGGGTCATTACATCGGCAAGGCGACGGGCGACAAAATTCCCGTGATTGACGGCTTGCCGCGCGATGTTTCGCCAGACGCGTTGAAAGCATTGGGCGCAGCGGCGGCATCATCGGGCGCCGTCGCCATGTTTCACGCGGTCGGCATCACGCCCGAAGCGCGCACGCTGGAACAAGCGTTTGGCGGCAATGCGTACGCGCGCGTCAAAATCACATTGCGCGAACTGAATGACGCGCGCGCGGAATTGTCGTCGGCGGACGGCGCGCAGCTCGACGCGGTGGTTTTGGGTTCGCCGCATTTCTCGCTGCAAGAATGTTTAACGTTAGCGGAAATTATACGCGGCAAGCGCGTGCATTCAGCCGTCGAGTTTATCGTCACTACAAATCGCCTCGTGACTGCGGCGTTGCGGGCGCGCGGCGTATTGCAAACGTTGACCGACGCGGGCGTGCGCGTGTGCGAGGACACGTGCATTTTATTGTCGCCAATGCTGCGTCCGGAAATTCGCGTGTTGATGACCAACAGCGCAAAATACGCATATTACACGCCGAATCTGTTGGAACGTCGCGTCGCGTTTGGCAGCTTGCGCGATTGCGTCGCCTCGGCGGCGCAGGGCAGCGTGATGCGCGAGGAGAGCATCTGGAAAAGCGCGGCGGAGAACTAGCGACGAAAAATTGTCAAACGCGAAATGCGACGCGCGTTCTTTATTCGCGCAGCTTGGCGCGGATTCAGTTTACAAAAAAATGTTTACGATTCAAGGCCAAGCGTTAATTTCAGGCAACGCGCAAGGCGAGATTATTTTCACCGACGAGCCGCTTTCGTTTTGGGGCGGTTATAGCGCGCGTGAAGGAAAAATCATTGACACGCATCACGCGTTATACGGCGTCAAGGTTGCGGGCAAAATTTTTGTTTTGCCGGGCGCGCGCGGGTCGTCCACCGGTTCGGGGATTTTGCTCGAAGCGCTGCGGTCGGGCGTTGCGCCTGCCGCGTTAATCTTGAAACAGCGCGACGCGATTTTGGCGCTCGGCGCGGTGGTGGGACGCGAATTGTACGGACAATCCATTTCGCTCACGCTGGTGACGGACGCGGATTTTGAAAAATTGCGCGGCGCGAAATTCGCGCGCGTGCATGACGCGGGCGTGATTGAATATCAAGAATGAGGCAGCAGAATCATGATTACACTCGGCATTGATATTGGCGGCTCGGGCATCAAGGGCGCGCGCGTAAACACCAAAAGCGGCGAATTGGTGAGCGAACGCGTGCGGATTGACACGCCCAACCCCTCCACCCCTGAAAATTGCGCGCAGGTGGTCCAAGAAATCGCGCGCCAATTTCAATATCACGGACCGGTGGGTGTCACCTTTCCGTCGGTCGTGCGGCACGGCGTCACCTTGACCGCCGCGAATGTGGACCAGGGTTGGATTAATTGCGATGCCGCCAAATTATTGCGCGACGCGTTAGCTTTGCCAGTGACAGTGCTGAATGACGCCGACGCGGCGGGCATCGCCGAAGTGGAATTTGGCGCGGGCAAAAATGTTGGCGGCACAGTGGCAATGTTTACCTTTGGCACGGGCATCGGCAGCGCGTTTTTCATTGACGGCGTATTATTCCCCAACACCGAATTTGGTCATTTGCTCATTCGCGGCAAAGACGCCGAAAAACGCGCATCCGCCCAAGTCAAAGAAAACAAAGGTTTGAAATGGAAAGAATGGGCAGAACGCGTGAACGAATTTTTCGTCGAGATTGATAAATTATTCACGCCGGATATGATTATCATCGGCGGCGGCATCAGCAAAAAGTTTGACAAGTTTGGGCCGCATCTTCGCAGCGTCGCGCAAATTGTGCCGGCGAAATTTTTGAATGACGCGGGCATCATCGGCGCGGCGCTGGCGGCAAGCAAAGCGCGCAAAGCGCATACATAAAAAAAAGCGGCATCCGCCGCTTTTTTTTTACGCTTCTAAATTTGAAATCGTCCGTTCGATTAAATCCACCGCGCGCCGCAGCGTCGACGCGTCAAACGCGAAACGCGCGCCCGCCGCGCGATACAATTCCGGCAGCGTGACCGTATACCCCAACGCGAGCGCGCGCCGATATGCGCGCACCGCGTCCGCTTGGTCCTCTAACGCGTTCGCCCACAGCTGCGCCGCGCCCAACTGCGCCATGCCATATTCGATATAGTAAAACGGCGAAGTGAAAATATGCGGCTTGCGATGCCAACCCGTCACGCGCTCTTTTGCCAATTCGCTCCAATCTACGCCGGGCATGAACCGCTCCCATAACGCGCCCCACTGCGCGTCGCAATTTTGCGATTCGAGCGCTTGCGATGGATTTTCGTACACCCAATGTTGGAATAAATCCACAACCGCCATATAGGGCCAAAACAAGAGCATGGTCTCTAATTTTTCCACACGCGCCGTCGCCGCGTCGGCGTCATTATAAAAACCGTCCGCGCGATTCAAATAGGGCGCGCCGAAAAGTTCCATGCTCATTGAAGCGACTTCGCAAAATTCGAGCGGCACGGCATGTTGCTGGATATAGGGCAGCGCGAACGATTCGAACGCGTGAAACGCGTGGCCCGTTTCATGCAGCAGCGTTTGCACATCATCATTGGCGCCCACCGCGTTTTGAAAAATGAATGGCACGCGCGCGGCTTCATAATTTTGACAGTACGCGCCGGGCGCTTTGTGCGGACGATTTTCGAGGTCAAGCAGATTTTGCGCGCGCATCTGTTCAAACAACGCGCCGAGCGCGGGGTCCACATCCGCAAAAATTTGCGCGCATTTGGCAATCAATTCGGCGGTCGTTTGAAACGGTCGCAGCGGTCTGGCGTCGCGCGTCGGCGCGGCGGCGGCGAAACCCATGGGACCCTGTAAATCCCACGGGCGCAAACTGTCCACGCCGAGACGCGCGCGATATTTTTCATATAGCCGCGACGCGGCGGGGACGACGACCTGCGCGATCGCGTCCGCGAAACGTTTGCAGTCGTCAGGCGTGTAATCAAAGCGCAAATATTGCTGCCAACGAAACGCGCGATAATCGCCGCTGCCGTCCGCCAAAACATAGCCCGCGTTCTTTGCCATTTGCAAACGCAGCCGCAGCTGGCGCGCCCATAAATCATTCAGCGCGGCGCGATTTTCCAAACGCGTATCTAGAATCGCGCGCCAGATTTGTTCGCGCAGCGCGCGGTCGGGATCTTGCAGCGTTTGCCACATTTGCGCGGGCGTCTTGTTTTCGCCGCGCCAGACAATGTTTTCGCCGCCGATAATTTTGTCAAATTCCTTTTCTAGCTTTTGCTCTTGCGTTTGCAGCGACAGATTTTCCGCGCGAAACAGCGCGGCTTCGGCGCGCAGACTGCGCAGCGGCAGCTCGAATCCGACAGGCGTCAGACCGCTCGCCAATAATTTTTCCTTGAGCGTCTGTTCGGCGGTTTGGTACTGTGGATAAATTTCTTCGCTAAAACGATTGTAGCGCGCCTCGATGGTTGCGTCATTCGTATATTGGGTCGTCGCCACATTGAGACGCTGATACGCTTCGTCGAGCAGCGCGGACAACCGGGTCCAATCGGCGAGCCAGGCGTCCACGTTCCGCGCATCCAATGCGACGCTTTGCACGCGCGCATAATACGGCGCGAATTTTGCCCACGCCCAATCCAATATTTCGCGCGCATCCTGCGGCAAAGGTCGCGTCAGTTCATCGGTATTCATTTAGGTATCACCTTGATATTATTCCAATCGCCAACCTTGACATATAAAATGCCGAGATTGAAAACTTGGGTGAGATATTGTTCGTCCTTGAACGTAAAAGCGATTTCGTCAGTCTGTTGATCTTGCAAGCCATTCTGTTTAGCAAAGCGCCACAGCGCGGCGGTGTTATTGACGGGCATCCACGGGACCGCTTTGGCAGCGTGCAGCGCCGCTTCTTCCAATGTCATTTCATGCGGCGGCGGCGGCGGCAGACCGCCTGCGCCAATGTAATCACGAAGCTTGGCTGCGTTAGCGATGGCGAATGAATCTTGTATCCCCCATCCGTTCATGGTGAAAATCGTCGCGCCGATCACAAAATTATCATTCAATAAATTGGCGTCGTACCATTGCAGTTGCGCGAGATAACCCGCTTCATCGGTGAAAAACGTCCAGCCCTTTTGCGCGTCCGCGCCGCCGGGAATTACGCCGCCATCAATGCCCGTTTCGGTAATAATAATCGGTTTGCGCGCGTCGGGCGGCAATGAATTCCACGCGCGGCGGTAACGCAAACACAGATATCCCGCGCCATCTTGCATGCGCGGCGCGCTGTATTCGTGCAGCGCCAAATAATCGCACGCGCGCGCGCCGTCCGCAAGCAAAAGCCAATAATTCGGCTCGCTGCCATTGCCATCGGGATTGGGAAAACCGGCGGCGGGGTTGCCCGTCGCAAACGAATATGCCGCGCTTTTCAAACCCGCGTCGCGCATCAGGCGTCCCCATTTCACATAAAAGCGCGAGAGATTGATTGCCTCTGCGTCGCTGCGGATAATGCTCTCGTTATAACCCATCCACGCGTCATAGCTGTCGCGCATTTTTTCGGCGTCAGGTTTCATCCGCTCGAAAAAATTCGTCGCGTCGCTTTCCGGTTGATTGAAAACCTGTTCGCCATCATCCAAATAATAGCGCCCAATAATCAAAGTGTTGGGCGAGATTTGTTTGACCTGCCGCCAAAGGTCGGGCGAGTGGTCCATGGAAAGAATTACGCGCGGTTTGGCGATTTGGACGTAATCGAGAATCGCAATGCCGTTAAGTGAAATGACGTACACGCCGAGTTTTGATTTGGTCATGGGAGATTCAATTAGTTCTAGACTATAGAGGTTCAGAAAAGGTTTTGGTCTGTCAGACCCTTCGGGTTTCCGGAAACCCGAAGGGTCTTGGCATAGCTTTCCAAAACCAAACCTGAAGGTC
>JAJTXZ010000124.1 GCA_021463195.1 Anaerolineae bacterium | reverse complement strand
CGGGTGAGTTTTACCGTGGACGTTTTCATGGGGCATCATCTCCTGTCAGGAAGGATAGCCCATTATCTCAAATTTCACCCCCAATGTGAACTACACCCCGTTTTTTTTGCGCGACAACCCAAGCGCGCGGCGCGCCTGCGCGCGTTAGGTCGTGAGCGCAATTTGCCGCTTCCCCACACCAGAGCTTGCGACAGTTGCGCGCGTCGCAGCAAGATTCGCGTCACGGCGGCGCAATGGACAGCGCGAGAATGGATTGCGGAATCCATTTATCCACACAACTAAAACCGAGTGTTTTGGGACAATACATTCCGCCGCGACCGTACAAAACCGTTTGGTCATCGCGCCACAGCATGGCAGGATAATACGACGCGAAATTTTCGGGTATAACGCTCGCGCGCAAGAGTTTGCCCGTCGCGCGTTCAAAAATGCCGCGCGCGTCCGCCCAATATTTAGCGTCCGGCGAAAGAATCGCGCCGTCGAGCGCTTGCGGCGGCAGCGCGGCGTTCGTCGGCGGCTGCGATAAATCTTGATAGCCGATTTTATTTTCATCCAATAACGCGATGAGCCGAGCCGACGTCGCGCTGAAATATTTGATCGCGCGCGCATCGTCAAGCAGCGCAATCGCATCGTCAGGCAAAATAAAAATTTCGCGCGCGCGCCGCGCCGTATCTATAAAGCGCGGTGTTTCCTTTGCCAAATCGTTCGCGCCAATCCAACGCGCTTCCGCCAACCATACAAGCGCGCCTGTTGTCGCATTGACCAAAAATTCGTTCGCTTGCGTTTTGCTCGAATTGCCTTCGCTCAAAAATAGGTGCGTCGCGTCAAGATAACGCCAGCGCGTATCTTGCAAATTGATTGCCAGCTCGGGATGCTGTTGCGCGTACGCGACGAGAGGAATATCATACGCGCGCTGACGCGCGAAATCGTAATGCGTAAAACGCGGCGCAGGTTTGTTTTCCGAAAGCAAAAGAATTTGGGCTGCGGCGCGCGCCGCTTCGACGCGCGGCTCGGCGCACGCCGACGCAAAAATTTGAAATGGCGCGTACGCCGCGCCCGCGTTCTCGACGCAACCGTCCGTCAAAAGCGTCGCCGGCGCACGAGGCGCGGCGCACGCGCTCGCATAACAGAGCAGCGTCAAACCGGCCAACCATTGCCATCGTTTCACATTCATTTTAGCGAGGCCGCGCGCGCGATTTATTGCAGCTTGGCGATACAGCTTTCAGCGGCGCTCTGCATCGCTTGCGCGGCAGCGTCAGGTTCGAGCGCGCCTTTGAGGGCGCCGATTTGATTCGGACGAATCGCCTCCCAGAGACAGGTCAAAATCAATGAATCAGGCGGCGCGATGCCCAACAGCATTTGGTCGCTCAAGCCCTTGAGAATCGGGTCATTTGTGATGGCGGCGTCTTGCAACGCAGCTTGCAGCGCGGGCAAACGCTGAAACTTTTTCGCCATCTCAATCTGAATCGGTTTCGAGGTGAGAAAATGGATGAACGCTTGCGCGAGGGTCAATTTAGCGCCTTGCGCGCCCGCCGGCAGCGCGAAATAAATGCCGCCGGTATATGGGCGCGGAAAACTCTGTTTGCTCACTTGCGGCAGCCGCGTCACGCCGAGGTCATTGCCGAATTTCGCTTGATACGCGCTCAATGCCTCATCGCCATTGATAATCATCGCCGCGCGCCCATCCGTAAAGACCGCGTCCGCGATGGCTAAATCCGCGTCGGGCAGCGAAACTTTTTTGTCTTGAAAGGTTTTGAGCAGTTTCAAAGTTTCAGTCATGGCGCGCGTATCGAGCGTAGGCGTGCGTCCATCCGGGGCGAGCGCGCCGCCTTCAAAACCACCGAGCCACGGCAACAACCAAAATGGGTCGGTTGTATCGTACGCCAACGTATATTGCCCTAGCGTTTCTTTGGTGAGCGTCGCGCCGAGCCGCATCAACGCGTCAGTATCTTTGGGCGGCTCTTTGAGCAATTTTTTGTTATAGTACAAAACGAGATTGTTGCCCGTTGCGACAGGCACGCCGTACAATATATCCGCGCGCGTGCCGCTCGCCAATGCAGGCGACACAAATTGCGTCGCGGTGATAAAATCGGCGGCGCGCAATAAATCGCCTGCCGCGAATTGCTGCAACTCTTCGTTCGTCGTCCACAACAAATCCACGCCATCGCTAGCATCCGCGAACGTATCGCGCACGCTCTGCGCGGTTTTGGGCAACAATTTGATTTCAACACCCGGATTGGCGGACATGAACGCCGCGGCGAGATTCGCCAAATACGCGTACACCGGACTCGACGCGTCTTCTTGCACCCAGACCGTCAAGTCGCCAAAGGCATTGACTTGGGGCGCCGCCGCGCCATTGACGAGCGGCGGATAACATGCGCCCAATGCGCGCGCGCTGGCGATGCCACCCTGCACCAACGTCGCTTGAATCGAATCGAGCGTGATGGGCTGCACCGGAATCGCCACTTGGAACACTTGACGGTCATCCACGTGAATCGTGGTGGCTTCCAAACCGGCTTGGCTCGGTTTGTCGCCCGCCGCGAGGGTCAACGCGAGTCGCGCCGCCGCGTTTGCCAACGCGCTGTCGTCGCGCGTCAAATCCAAATTCTGCGAACCATCGCAAATCAACGCGTAATTTTCCGGGTCCGCGCCCGCGCCCGCGACAAAGATTTTGCCCGCGAGTTTTTGCGCGGCGAGCGCGGCGACGGCGCCGCGCGCCAAGGCGGAATTGTTAGCCAGAATCGCCTGCGCGTTATTTTTAGCTTTGGCTAATTCTTCGGTGGTCGCGGTTTGCGCTTGTTCCGCCGACCATGCGCTGTTGGCGCGGTCCGCGATAATTTTCACCTGATTCTTTGCCTTGAGCGGATCGAGCGTTTGAAAATAGCCGCGCGTAATTTCGGACGCGAGCGTATCGCCCGCCGCGCCTTCGAGCAAGATAAAATTCCACGGCGTTTTGGTTTTTTGCGCGGTCAAATAATTCACCGCCGCTTGCGCTTGCAGCCGTCCGATTTGTTCAAGGTCATGCGAAACGTACGCGTCTAAATCGCGCGAATTGATGAGGCGGTCGAACGCAATCACTTGCGCGCCGGTTTTGTGCGCGGCATCCACGTACGCCGCGGCGGCATCGGGGTCAACGGGTTGAATGACCAACACACGCGCGCCATCGGCGAGCGCGGTTTGGACTTGGGCGCGCTGCGTCGCAGCGTCATTGTCGGCGGTTTCGATGCGGACGGTCGCGGTGAGATTACGCGTCGCTTCGGTAAAGAACTGTTCAAATAATTCTTGACGCGGCGAAGCATTGTCGGACAACAGAAACACGACTTGAATTTCGTCCGCCGAAACGACGTCGGCGCGCGTCGGCGCAGGCGCGGCGCGTTTGGTTTGGATGTCGGTGGCGGCGGGTTCGGGCGTCGCCGCGCGCGGCGTGTTGTTTTCGGGCTGCGCGGTCGGCGCGGGCGCGCCGCAGCCGCTAACGAGCAAAAGGAGCAAAACGGCGTACCACCACGCGCTGACGCGCGCCGAAAAAATCGAATCGTTCATCATGGCTTTAATTCAAAAATGTATCCGGCGCGCGGAGCGAGGCGCAGCGGATAGTTTTGCGCGGGCGCGGGCGCGGTTTGGATTTCACCCCAGAGGGCAGCAAGCTTGATTGTGTCGGACGCGAACGCGCCGAGATCCAGTGTAACGTCCGCCGCCGCGTCAGCGGTGTTTAATACGACGATTAAAATTTTATCGTCAGCGACGCGCGCGTACGCGGTCGCGCGGTCGCTGCCTTGCAATGGCACAGGGCTAAATTCGCCGCGTCGCAGCGCGACCTGTTCGGCGCGCAGCGCGCTGAGCGCGCGATAATGTTCAAACAGCGACGCGGCGCGCGCTTGTTCTTCTTGCACCGAGACGCCATCGTTCGCCGCATTGAGACGCGACGCGGGACGATACCACGTCGGCATGCCGACGCCCGTTTCAGCCGCGTACCAATCCATCGGCTCGCGCACCGTTTTGTCGCCATCGCGTTTATCGCCGCGCATGCCGATTTCTTCGCCGTAATAAAGCATCGGCGTCGCGGGCAGCGTGAACAATAATGTCGCCGCCAATTTCGCGCGCTCGAGGTTTTGGCGCGGGCATTCCGCATTGGACGCTTGGCACGTGGCGCCGACTTGGCTCGCCACGCGCAGCGTATCGTGATTGCTCAAAAAATACACCGATTGCGCGCCGGGCGGATACAAACGCGTTTGCGCTTGCAACGCCGATTGAAACGACGCGGGCGCGCGATTGCCGAGCAACATGCTGTTGCCCGCGCGGTCGTGCGAACCCATTATGTCGAAATAAATCGGAAAGCTAAATGTCGCGTCGAATTCGTTATCATAAAATGGCGCGATTTTCAAACCGCTCGCCCACACTTCGCCCAAGAGCAGCGCGTCGGGATTCACCGTTTTAAGCTCTTGCCGAAATTCTTTCCAAAAAGAGTGCGACGCGCCTAGCGCGTAATCAAGGCGATAGCCGTCCACGCCCGTTGTTTGCATCCAAGTTTTGGCGGCGTCAATCAAGTACGCGCGCGTTGCGGGATTGTCTTGATTCCATTTTGGCATGTCGGTGGCGGAACCGAAATGTTCGTATTTGGTGTGCGCGTCGTCGAGCCAAATGAACCAGTCCGCGTATTTTGAATTTGGATTGCCGTACGCGTCTTGAAAAAATGGATGTTGGTCAGACGCATGCCCCGCGACAAAATCCAAAATGACTTTGATCTCGCGCGCGTGCGCGGCGTTCACTAAATCAATCAAATCTTGCGTCGCGCCGAATTCGGGATTGATTTTGTAATAATCCGTAATGTCATAGCCGTGATAACTCGGCGAGGCGAAAATCGGCGTGAGCCACAGCGCGCCAACGCCCAATGATTTTATATAATCGAGTTTTTGTTCAATGCCCTTTAAATCGCCGATGCCGTCGCGGTTCGCGTCATAAAAACTGCGCGGAAAGATTTCGTACAGTACAACATCATTGAACCACGCGGGCGTTTGGATGGCGGGTTTCGTAGAGGTAGGCGATGGGAGACGCGTGACAAAAGAAAGGGTCGGAGTTTGGAGACTAGAGACTGGAGACGGGCGCGTTGAGGTTGGAGAGGTTGACGGTTCGACGACTTGGGTGGAAAGTGACGGAAAATTTGGAAGGGTCGTCGGCGTGGCAGCTTGGGGCGCGCAAGCCAAGAGTAGCGCCAAGACGAAACCGAAAAATACTTTCACGCGGACGATTATAAATTCAACGCGAGGAAATCGGAAACTGGCGCGAATTCCTATTTGGTTTGAAGTATGAGACCTTTAATCAAATAGAAATCTAGTCTAGAGCGAATTCCTAGTTCGTTTGTGGGACAAGACCTTTCGGGTTTTCGGAAACCCGAAAGGTCTACCCACAAATCAAAGTGGAATCGGCTCTAGTCGGCAGGCGCAGAGGCAAATAGATTCAATCCCAGTTGCTGCGCCAAAAATTTCGCGACGAGTTGTCCTTTGACGCTGTTGCCCGCTTGATCCAACGGCGGCGCAAAGCTGCTCAAACCGCCTTTGCCCGGCGCCGTCGTGATGATGCCGCCGCTGACCCCACTCTTGCCCGGCAAACCAATATCAAACAACCAATCGCCGGATGTTTCGTACATGCCCGCCGTCGCCATCACTGCCAACGTTTGTTGAGCAGTCAACGCATCTATTACACGTTCGCGTGTGAGCGGATTCACCCCGCCGTTTGCGAGCGTCGCTGCCATAACGGCGAGATCGCGCGCGGTGACATTGAGCGAGGATTGTTTAGTATACACATCCAACGCGGCGAGCGGGTCAAAATAAATTCTGCCGTACTCTTGCAGCAAATTCACCAGCGCGCGGTTGCGAAAGTTGCTCTCGGAGGCGGACGCATACACTTCTTGATTCAACGCGAGCGCGCGTCCGGCAAAACGCGACAGACCATCGCGCAGAAAATTCCATTTTTCCTCTGCCGTATCGCCCGGCGCCAAACTAACCGTGGCAATCGCGCCCGTATTGACCATCGGATTTGTCAGATGATGTTCATATGCTTTGAGCGCCGCCACCGAATTAAAAGGCAGTCCCGTCGCGTTCACGCCAATTTTTTCCCGCGCGCCGTCCGCTCCGATGGTTTGACACACCAGCGCAAAGGTGAACGGTTTAGCTACGCTCATGATTGTAAATTCGTATTCCGTATCCCCTGCCGTATAAAGACTGCCGTTCACTCCTACAATGCACACACCAAACAATTCGCGCGGCACGCGCGCGAGCGCGGGATAGTAATCGGCATTCTTGCCTTCCGCATTGGTTTGAAAAAGAGTGTGCGCTTCCGCAATCAGCGCGCGCACCTCATTTGGCGGCGGCAAATGACCGGTCGAGATATACGAACGTCGTTTTGATTTTTTCATTGCGAGAACAAGCTACACCTACGGCATAACGTCTACAGTTTACAAGTCAGACCTGGTTGGCGCAATACCGCGCGCGATGAGGAGGCGCTCTATTTCTGTTCGCCGCGCGCGATTGTGTCGCCTCATACAAAATGTCCAACGCGCCGCCCGCGAGCGGAAACGTCGTCAGACAATAATCGAAAGGTTGTTACCCACTTGCCAATTCGCGCAGCCCGCGTTGAGCGCCGCCGCTTCGGGCGTCTCCTTGCCCGCAAAATGACACACATCATCATAGCCCGCATACAAGGCATAAATCGCCGGCAAACCGCGCAGCACATCGCTAATCACCGTGTGCGTGCAAGTCTCGCAGAAACGGTTCCATGAATGCAGCAGCGCACACGCGCTTATTCATATTTGGCATAACGGAAGCTATAGACCTTCAGGTTTGGTTTTGGAAAGCTATGCCAAGACCCTTCGGGTTTCCGGAAACCCGAAGGGTCTGACAGACCAAAACCTTTTCTGAACCTC
>JAJTXZ010000123.1 GCA_021463195.1 Anaerolineae bacterium | reverse complement strand
CAGCGTGACAAGCGGCGCAACGAGCAGCGCGCAAACGTATTATCCATTTGGGAGCATTCGCACGGCAACGGGCAGCGTGCCGACGGATTTTGGATTTACGGGACAGAGACGTGACGCGAGCGCGGGATTGATGTATTATGGCGCGCGGTATTACGACAGCGCGTTGGGGAGATTTATCCAAGCGGATACATGGGTACCCTCGCCAAATATTCCCCAAAATCTTAATCGATATACCTATACTCTAAATAATCCATTACGTTATGCAGATCCAGATGGTCATTGTGTTCCAGCATGTGCAATTCTTTATGCACTATTTGAGTTTTTCGCAAACCCAAATAGCGCCGGAGGAGACCTGTATGATAAGTCTGGAATGCTCTGTGTAGATGGATGCGTCAGTGATTCGCCAACGAATCCAGAACTTGCACTCCAAGTCGCCGTGGATGTTACAGCCGCTGAAGTTGGAGGAAAAGTCGCGGGAAAAGCCATAGGTGCAGCTAAAGCGCCAGCAAGAAAAGTTTTGGGTACCGCGGGCGAGGTAATTCAAACAACAAGCATCGGTCTTGTCTATCGCGCTGGAATGCGTAGGTTTATTGGGATTGGTGAGGAGGCAGTCGCGCCGATTGTGGAGCGATTTGGAGTCACCGCCGCCTCGAAAGTGCCAATGCAAGCCGGTGATCTACCATCACAATTTGCAAATCGGCGCATCTGGGCACTGGGTTCGCAAAGTGCAACAGAGGCAGCGGCAAAAGCAGGCAGCTTCGGTTCAACATCGTAAAAGGATGGACTCCAGAATCCAACTTTGACTGGATCTATGAAGCAATTAGAAATCGTGATATCTTTCATCTTGTTTCACCAGTCACAAGGAAGATTCTGTACGATGCAGAATGGGGCATAAAGGTTTACAGTCGAGAGCTGGATGCTCTCCTGCAAGCTGGGTATTTACGCGTGGGGGATTATCTAATACCTCCACCGTAACAACACTCCTTGTCAAAAGCAGGGAAGCGGAATGAGCAGACAAGATCTGATGAACACATTTGCAGTGATTGTTGCTGGCTTGGGCAACCTCGAGTATGCCGACTACCGAGAGAGCAATCTCCCTGGACCGGTTGACGGTCAAATCACAACACTCTGCAAAATATTTAGAGAGGCAACTCCAGAGGAGCGCGTACAACTCTCGGAAATTCTTTATGATGACAATGTTCGACGGATTCTTCTTGGCTATGCAATTCGCATGTCCATGCAGAGCGTTCGAGCCAATTCGCGCATTGATTTGATCAATGGATTGGTGGCGTTAGGGATGGTGGCTGCACGACTGGATCTTGATCATGAAGACGATATGGCACTCGCTTTGATTTACCATAGTGCAGTAAAACTCGGCAGCCCCGATCAATTCTTCAATGAGGCAGCGCAATATGCCATTGACGAAAATGCCAAAGAATTCATCTTGCATTTCCCAAAACGCCTGCCCTCAGACCGGAAACTTGAATCCTTTGGATATCACGAAGTTAAAGGAGCAAACGGTCTAATCTATCAATACGCTAACCATCGTATTCCAACAGGTCTCTTATAAGCGTGAAAGTCGAATGGTGAACCGATGAGCCAATCAACCAAGGTCATAGTCCTTGCAAGCGTCGCTGTTCTTGTATTTGATATTCTGGCATCAATGGTATCAATGATGTTAGGATTCTCGTACGCACTGGCAAGCGTTGGCGCTTTCCTAATCTACGGCGCCACTGGATTCTATGCAACAAAATATGCCAACCTCAAAATGGGACTCTTCAGCAGCGCGATTATTGGACTTATTGATGTGACACTCGGTTGGGCGATTTCATGGACGATCGGACCGGAAAAATCAGTATTGCAAACAATCGATCTTGGTGGGATAGTACTCGTTATTGTCAGTGTAACGCTCATCGCCACGTTGAGTGGATTGTTCGGTGGATTTGTCTCGAAAGTTCTGCCTTCAGTTAGGCGTAATTCTACTTAACGCTTGAGCGCATCAAAATGCACACGATGGTGATGGCGCGCGTGTAAAAAAAGTAGCAGGTAGCACGACATCGTATTACATCGGCAACCACTATGAGGTGACCGTCGGTGGCGCGACGAAATATTATTATTTCGGCAAGCAACGCGTGGCGATGAAGGTTGGCAGCACGGTCACGTATCTGCACGGCGACCACTTGGGGTCAACGAGCATCACCACCAATTCAGGCGGCGCGTGCACGAGCGCGCAGTGGTATTATGCGTATGGGAATGTTCGCACGCCTACGCCGACAACGCCGTGCGATGGGACTCCGATAACCGATTACACCTTCACCGGACAGAAACGCGATGCGAGCGCGGGATTGATGTATTATGGCGCGCGATATTATGATACGACGCTGGGACGGTCCATCAGCGCGGATACGATTGTGCCGAGCGCGGGGAATCCGCAGAGTTTGAATCGGTATACGTATGGGGCGAATAAAACGCCTTTGCGTATCGCAATTCGCGTGGCGCATTTAGACAACCCTCAAAAAAGAACGGGACGGCGCGCAGATTTTAACTGTGACGTCGTCCCGTTTTTTTATTCACTTGCGACCAACAATACCTTTGTCCTACGTCTTTCGCTTACTTGTTGAAAAGCCAAAGCCATTGGACGCAATCACTGCGTTTGAAGATTATTCGGCGTTTGATTCGACGAATCGCCCATGCCAAACATGTGACCGAACTGCGTCATCATGTTCGGCGGGAATGTCATGCTGCCATTCGAATTGCCAAACATTTGAAAATTCAAGCCGGGCATCAACTGCATTGATTTCGGCATATTGGGCTGCGCCTGATAGCGGAACCATAATGGGCGCGACAGGTCAATCTGTTCCGGCGTTAACCGCGCTTTCATTTGATCCGCCTGCACTTGCGAAATCAAACCGTATGACAACAGCTGGTCAATCTGCGCGGTCCGCGCGTCAATGATCGCTTGTTTAACCGCCGCTTCGTCCACATTCTGCGCTTTGGCAATGTCCGCTAACGATTTGCCCTGCGCCACTTGTTCAATCAACGCTTTGGTTTCCAACTTTAACGTCTTGGCTACCGCTTCGAGCTCTTGCAAACCGCCGCCCATCATATTGCGTCCGGGCATCATACCAGAACCGTTGCCAAAGGGCGCGCGCTTTTGATTGTTATTACCTTGACCCTGATTATTTTGACCATGCCCGCGGCGAGGTGTCTGTTGATTCTTTGGATTCTGTTTATTAGAATTGCCCTGCCCGTTGCGCGGCAGCGTAACCGGCGCAATGATATTATTAGAAGTCATGCGCTTTTTGATGGCATCCGCTTGTTCCTGCGTGATACGTCCGTCCTTGACCGCCGCGTCAATCATCGCTTGGCGCGTTTCCAGAGCTTTGCTTTTCAAATCGTCCGCGCTGACGCCCAGTTTCGCCGCGAGCGCCGCCCAAAAATCATCGCCAATCGTTTGCGGCTGCGTTTGCGTTTGCGGCGCGGTCGAAGGCGCGACCGTCGCCGACGCGCTCGGCGTCGCCGTCGCTGCGCCTTGCGCGAACGCGACATTATTCGTATTCTGACTTACCCCTTGCCACAACACCAAGCCGAACGCCGCGCCAATCAAAAGTATTCCAATACCCAAACCGATGATACGTCCTCTAGTCATGCTTTCCTCCTGAAAAAATACGAGCGGAGCATTTGCCGCGCGCCAGCGCGCGCCGCTAATCTACACAATCCGCGCACTCATTCAACTGTGATGGCGCGATAAAATATTGGTTCTGTCCGCCGACGACGCCGATGAACGACGCATCCAAGCCATTCGCTTGCGGCGCGCCAATCACAAACACGCGTTGTCCTGGCCGCAGCGCCTGCAGCGGAATTCGCCGCCGCGGACCAAACTCGATCACAGTCTCGTTCCCCGCGCGCACCATCCAGACTCGTCCACTGCGCGCGTCGCGCAAACGAATCAAATTACCTTCGATGCGGTCAATCGCGCCGTACGTGCCGCGCGGGCGCGGGAACGCATCGGCGGGCATGCTTTGCGGAACGGGAGAATACGAACGCCGTCCCGCGCGCGCCATCAGCATACCCAAACCGAACGCGCTCGCCACCACCAAACAGAGCAACAGCGCGGCAAGCGCTTGCCATGCCGATACTCCTCGAACCCACTCGGAAAAACGTTCACGCATTTCGAAATATCTAGGCGCGCTGCCAAAAATCCACGCGCGTCTTTGCGGTCAACCGATGCGCCAAAATCAGCGCGACGCCCAACGCGCTCACGCTCGCCGCGACCGTCAGCCAAGGAATCGCCGCCGCTAACGCGCCGAACGCTTCGCGCGGATACGTCGCCACAATCGCCGGCTGCGCGGCATAATACGCCACGAGATCGAACGCGCCGCGCGCGTCCAAATCGAACGCGGTCTGGTACACCAACACGATGCCACACACCGCCGCCGCCAACGTCAGCGCGCTCAACCAACGCGCGTGCGCCGCGCGACGGCGCGGCAGCTGCGCGATGATGCGCGCGGACAAATCAGTGGCGGGCTGCGCGCGCGGCACAGCGCGCAGCGCGCGCTCTAAACGTTCGTCGCTGCGTTCACGGTCGTTCATTCGTCTTGCTCCAACAACGCGCGCAATTTGGCTTTGGCGCGACGCAAATGCGTACGCACGGTATTCAACGGCAAATCCAACGCGAGCGCCATTTCTTCGTACGATAATTCTTCGCTATAGCGCAAGGTCAAGACCGCGCGGTACAGCGGCGGCAGTTGGTCCAGTTTCACCCGCACGCGCGCGCGCAATTCCATATCGTCCAAATTTTGAAACGGATCGGCTGTGTCGTCGGCGCACAACTCGTCGGCTTGCTCATCCAAAGCGACTGGCTGGACGAGCGTACGCGCCGCCCAATCGTGACACAAATTGACCGCGATTTTCATCAGATACGGCTTGAGCGGTCGCTGCGCGTCGAGACGCGGCAGCGCGCGCCACGCGCGCAAAAAAGTTTCCTGCGCCACATGTTCCGCTTCGCCCGCGTTATTGGTAAAACGAAACGCGACATTGTACACCGCGCCGCTATAGCGTTTCACCAATTCCGCGAACGCGTGCGGATCGCCCGCCAAATGTTCCGCGACTAGATTCGCGTCGCTTTCGGCGACAGCGCCGATAGGTCGCGCCGAGGGCTGCGCCACGCGCCCGCGCGCGTGAGTTAAACTTGCCGCCAAACTTTGCAGCGGCGAGGACAGTTGGAGGGCTAGAGACATACGCTTCATCCTATAACACGGCAATTCGCCAAAAAAGTTTCATGCGGCAAGAAAAGATTTTTCTCGCCGCATGAAAAATATACCGTTACAAGATGGGTTTGAGATGAAACAGAGATAAAAAAGACGCGCTACGCTATGGCTTGAGCAAACCTGCCGCGCGCTGCGCCGCCGTCAAAGTATTTTGCATCAACATCGCAATCGTCATCGGCCCGACGCCGCCGGGGACGGGCGTAATGAATCCCGCAACCTCTTTGACGGAATCGAAATCTACGTCGCCGACCAAACGCTTGCCCGACTTTTTTGTCGCATCGGGAACTTCGTTAATGCCTACGTCAATCACTACCGCGCCCGGTTTAATCCAATCGCCCGGCACAAAACGCGTCTTGCCAATCGCCGCTACGACAATATCCGCCTGTCGCACAATGTCCGGCAAATCGCGCGTGCGCGAATGACAAATCGTAACCGTCGCGTTGCGATGCAACAACAAAAACGCCATCGGCAAGCCGACGATATTGGAGCGTCCCAACACCACCGCGCGCGCCCCTTCGATTTGCGTTCCCGTAGATTCAATGAGTTGCAAACAACCGAGCGGCGTGCATGGCACAAACATTGGTTCGCGATTTTTCATCGAAAGCCGTCCCACATTCAGCGGCGAAAAACCATCCACGTCCTTTTCAATCGGCACCGCGCCGAGAATAGCTTCCGCGTCAATGTGATTGGGCAAAGGCAGCTGCGCGAGAATGCCATGCACTTGGGAATCGCGCGCCAACCCTTGCACGATCTCCAACAATTCATTTTGCGGAATATCGGCGGGCAGCGTATGCCCAAATGAATTCATCCCCAACTCGGCGCACGATTTTTGCTTCGACGCCACATACGCTCTCGAATCGGGACGTTCGCCAACCAAAACTGTCGCGAGCCCCGGCGTAAGATTGTATTCGCTCTTGAGGTACGCGACGCCTTCTTTGACTTGGGCTTTGACGGTTTCAGCAATGGCTTTGCCGTCAATGAGTGTAGCAGTCATGAGTCAACTCGCTTTCTTGTATGCTCGAAACGCGGCGCGACATTCAAAACGTCCAACATTATTTGTCGCGCGCCAATAGTTTGCCCAGCGCATCCAACAGCCCGACAAACACATTCAACCGCGTTTTCATAAAATTAGTTTGCAGCGCGATAGTGTCGCCAAATTCCATCACCGCGTCTTGCGCTTTGGTGGAGGGCGTCCACACCGGTTCGTTGGGCGGCGCGGGTACGCCCGTTCGCGCAAACTCGAACCAATACGCGCCGACGCGCTGCGCCATCGCGCGGTCCGCGTCCGTGACAATCTTTTGATACAGCGGCGCGCGGTCGAACGTATCAAAGACAAAAACGATTTCGCCGCCGTGCGAAACGCCGGGCTGCGCGCCGCGCAATTTTTGCGCGAGATAACTGAAATAATACCGATAGCTCGGCGCGCGCGCCGCGTGCGCGTCCGCGATGCGTTTGGCGAACGCCGTGAATATCAAATCGCGAATCACTTGGCGACCCAAATCCGCGTTATCGGTCACGCCGGGATACAACGGCTTGAGCGCGATTTTCGCCGCGCCCAAGCGATCAATCAAACTCGCGGGGTCAATGCCAAACAATTCCACCACCGTCGCTTCATCGCTATTGTTGCCAATGATGAGCGGCGCGGACGCTTCGCCGCCTTGCTGAAAGGTATCGAGAATCGGCTGCGGCAGCGCGGCATCGCCAATAACAAAACTCGGCGCGAGCATCTGGTCTCTTTGATTCGTCGCCGCGAATTTTTCCGCGGGCGTCGCGCGCAATTCTTGCAAAGTGGCAGACGCGCCATCCAAACCGACTGCGCGCGCCACCGCGATACCCACTTGCTGCGCTTGCGCGCGCGGATGGCTCGGAATGCCGTACGCGCTTTGCGCGATGCCGCGCTGAAACAGCCCGCGCGCGCGCGGCGACGCGAATAACGCCAAGACGCTTTGCGCGCCCGCCGATTCGCCAAAAATTGTCACGTTGCGCGGGTCGCCGCCAAACGCGGCAATATTTTTTTGCGTCCATTGCAGCGCGGCGATTTCATCGAGCAAGCCAAAATTCACCGGACCATCCGGCGTTTCCTTGTCCAGCGCGGGATGCGAAAAAAAACCGAGCGGACCGAGCCGATAATTGAACGTCACGATAACCGCGCCGCGTTCCGCCAATTTACCGCCGTCATACAGCGCCAGACTGCCCGCGCCTTGAAGCAGCGCGCCGCCGTGAATCCACACCATCACCGGCAATTTTGCGTCCAAAGCGGTATTGGGCGTCCACACATTCGCGTACAAACAATCTTCGCTCAGCGCGCCGACCGCGCCCGCGCCTTCCAGAGCTTTGGCGGGCGGCTGGAAACACGCGGCGCCGAACGCGTCCGCGCGGCGTACATCATTCCAATCCGCGACGGGCTGCGGCGCGCGCCAACGCAATGCGCCGACCGGCGCCGCGGCATACGGAATGCCTTTGAACACCGCGATATTATTTTCGATGACGCCTTGCAGCGCGCCATTGGAAATTTTGATTAACGGATTGGGGATAGGCGAATTTACGACCCGCGTCGCCGATGGCGCAGGCGCCGACGGCAGACGCGTCGGTTCGGGATTAGTCAGCGCGCACGCAGCTAGAGCGAACAGAGCGCAACAGGATAAAATAATACAGATAGACCTCGACATTGCGCGCCCCCTTGTGGATGAATTAATGGTAACACGAGCGCGGAAAAAATTCAATGCGTCGCGTTTTTTTGGGTGTAGTTCACATTGGGGGTGACTTGTACGCCTCGTGCCACACTTCATCAAAACGACCAGTCATAATTGCCGCGCGGACGGGAAGCATGCGCTCTG
>JAJTXZ010000122.1 GCA_021463195.1 Anaerolineae bacterium | reverse complement strand
TCGAGCGGAGGCGAGAAATCTCGACCTTGCGCGTCAAACGAGATTTCTCATTGCATTCGAAATGACAATGGCTGCTCCCTGACTTTGTGCCAGCCCTAACGCAAGCGCAATTTTAATTGACAGCGCTTTTTGAGGATGCTAGAATATTAGCGCTCCGAATTTCGGGATTATGGATGAAACCTTTTGCGTGAATGAAGCGCAAAATATTTTGTCCAATCAAAAGATATGGCAACTTCAACTCTGGCGCAAGCCAAAGCAAAACCCAAGTCGAAATATCAAGTGAAATATCTGATTGGCGCGATTGCCATTTTCGGCATCATTGGCTATCTCATCTTTTTCGGTCTCTCGCAAACAAGTCAATGGGCGATGACGCTGACCGAATTGCACGCCAAAGGCAACAGCGCGGTGGGACAAGGCGTGCGCGTCACGGGACAGCTGCAAGCTAATTCCGTGCAAAAAGATATAAAGTCAAATCAAATCGCGTTTGTCTTGACGGACGGCATCAATCAATTACCCGTTTCGTACAAGGGCGTCGTGCCTGACACATTCGACCGCGCGGTCGAAGTCGTCGCCGAAGGCAAGCTGAATTCCGATGGCTCATTCACCGCGACCAATCTCCTCGCCAAATGTCCGAGCAAATACGACGCGTCCAAAATCGAAGAATTTGATACGAGCAAAATGCAAGGCAACGCGAATTATTGATTATGACCACTCTCGGTTCGATTTCCATTACCATTGCGTTCTTTGTCGCGATTTATAGCATGGTTGCGGGCTTGCTGGGCGCGCGGCGCAATATTCCCGAATTGACAGAGAGCGCGCGCAACGGCGTGATCTTGTTCACGGTCTTGATAACGACAGCGGTGGCGGCATTGCTCTATGCGCTCGTCACGCGCGATTTCTCGCTTTCGCTGGTCGCCAATCATTCTTCGCGCGATTTGCCCATTCTGCCCTATACCCTTACGGCGCTGTGGAGCGGCCAAAACGGCTCGCTATTATTTTGGTCGTGGATTTTGTCGCTGTACAGTCTGGTCGTGGTGTTGACGCACTGGCGCAGCGACCGCGCGTTAATGCCGTATGTGGCGGCCGTCATTATGTTGGTGCAGACGTTCTTTGCCTTTTTGCTCACCTTTATCACTTCGCCGTTCGCCAAGATGGAAATGATTCCAGCGGACGGCGCGGGCTTGAATCCAATTCTGCAGCATCCGTTGATGGCGCTTCACCCCCCCCTGCTTTATCTCGGCTTTGTCGGGTTCACCATTCCATTCGCGTTCGCGATGGCGGCGCTCTTGTCGGGACAGTTGAATAACGCGTGGCTCACCACCATACGTCGTTGGACGCTCATCCCTTGGATGTTCTTGGGTTTGGGTTTGATGGTCGGCGGACGGTGGGCGTACGACGTATTAGGTTGGGGCGGCTATTGGGGTTGGGACCCGGTGGAAAATTCCGCGTTGATGCCGTGGCTCGTCGGCACCGCGTTTTTGCATTCGGTCATGGTGCAAGAACGCAAAGGAATGCTCAAGGTCTGGAACATGGGGCTCATCATCATCGCGTTCGCGCTCACCTTGTTCGGGACGTTCCTCACGCGCAGCGGCGTCATTCAATCGGTGCATGCTTTTGCGGAATCGGATATTGGGCCGTTATTTCTCGGCTTTGTCGCGTTAATTACGCTCGCGGCGACCGCGCTCTTGTTTTTCCGTCTCGACAAATTGTCGAGTGACGCGGAATTTGATTCGCTGTGGTCGCGCGAAATTTTATTTCTCGTAAACAATGTGCTGTTCCTTGGCGCGGCGATCGCGATTTTAATTGGCGTCATTTGGCCTATTTTGAGCGAAGTGCTTACGGGCGCGACGCTGACAGTGGGCGCGCCGTATTACAATCTCGTCGTTGGCGTCATTTTCGCGGGCATTGTGCTGTTGATGGGCATCATTCCGCTCATCGGCTGGGGCGGCGCGACCTTTGCCAAACTCAAACACAAAATGATTGTGCCGCTGGGTTTGGCATTGGCGCTGACGGCGCTCGCGTTTGTTCTCGGCTGGCGCGAGCCAATCCCCTTGCTTGCAATCGCGTTATTGGCGTTCGCGTTCGTAACGACCGGCAGCGATATTTATCTCGCCGCGCGCGCGCGTCAAAAAAACACGCGTGAAAATTTATTCCAAGCGACGGCGCAGTTGGTCGGACGCAATCATCGGCGGTACGGCGGTTATTTAATTCACCTTTCGATTTTGATTCTGGCGTTGGGCATCGTCGGCTCGCGCGCATACGCTTCGGATGAGGTGCGCGCGCTGACGCCGGGCGAAACATGGACCACGCACGGCTATACGATTGTGTTTGAAGGACTGAAACCCCAAGTCGCGCGCGGCGAAGCGTTCGTGACGACGGCGACGCTCGGCATTTACGAAAATGGCAAACGCATCGAAACTTTGCAGCCGGCGATTTCTTTTTTTGAACGCCAACAGCAGCAAGTGACCGAACCGACGATTTGGCATGACGCGCCATTCTTTCGACGCGACCTGTATATTATCGTGCAGGGCTGGAGCGATAATTTTCAAACCGTCAGTTTTCGCGTGTTTGTCAATCCCCTCGTGACGCTGGTATGGGTTGGCGGCTTGCTCTTTCTCGTATCCACTGTGATAACAATGTTCCCGGACCCGCAAGAAAAGCGCGCGCGCGAACGCGCCCGCGCGACGCTTGTCGGCGGTTACGCCAAACCGGCGGAATAGGCGCGCATGGATTTCGCAATCGCTTTGCTCATTCTAGCGGCGACGCTCGTCGTGTTGGCGCTGCCGTTGTATCGGACGCGACGACCCAGCGCGGCGTTGTCGGTTTCGACGCTGGATAATTTGTTGGCGCAGCGCGATAGCATTTACGCGAGTCTGCGCGATTTGGAGCTCGACCGACAGTTGGGTAAATTGGATGAAGCGGATTATAACGCGCGACGCGACCAATATATGACGCAAGCGGCGGTCGCGCTGCGTCAACTCGACGCGGCGCAAGGTCAAGGCGCGGCGGCGGAAGCGAACGCAGCTTTGGAACAAGAAATCCGCGCGCGGCGCAAGACCGCCGACCGCAAAACGGGGCGCGCCAAAACAGCCGCCGGATTTTGTCGTAATTGCGGCAAAGCGGTTGACGCGGGCGACAAGTTTTGCCCCAAATGCGGACACGCGCTGCAATGAATCGAGACCACACCGCATGAATTGGAATCGTCGAGGCGCCGCGTTATATAGCGCGGCGCTTGTCATGTTAAGCGCAAGTATTTGGTTTTTGGCGGCGCGGGTAGAGGCGCAAGCGCCCGCGCCATTCGAGATTCAGGGCCAAGTTTCAAATGGCACGCACGATGCGCCAGCGAACAGTCTCAACGCTTTGCCCGTGACGTTGTTTCAGGTCGGACCGCAGGGTCCTGTCGAGCGCACGGTCAATACGGACGCGCAAGGGCGTTTTTATTTTACCGATGTCATCACAGACGCGAACGCGTATTTTGCGCGCGTCCAGTACGGCGGCATCAAATATTATTCCGAGATTGCGCCCGTCACGCTTGCCGCCACCGCGCCGCTGACGGTGACCATTTACGAAACGCAAACTCTGCCCGCGAATTTTACGTTGGACCGCATTCATTTGATTTTGGACGTTCAGCCCAAAATTTTTAACGGGCTGCAATTTTTGCAAGTGCGTAATCCCACCGACCGCGCGTTTCTCCTTCAACTGCCGCTGCCCGAAAAATATAAAGACGCGCAATTCGAGGATGTGCGCGACCAGGGGCGCGCGCAACGTCTCGCCGATGGCGCAATCCTTTTCCCGGTTTTGCCGACGACGACGGATATTCTGTACGGCGTTACGCTGCCGTTTACGCCGCCGAACTATAGCTTGGCGATGCCGCTGCCGTACGATGTGAACGGCGTCAATCTGCTCGTCAGTAAAATGAGCGGGATAGCTGTTTCCGGCGACGGGTTGACGCCGGGCAATCCATTCACGTCGCAAAATGGGCAGCAGTATTTGGTCTATGCCGCGCCGCCGCAAAAAGCGGGGATGGTTTTCGCCGCCGAGATTTCCAATTTGCCCGGCGCGGACAATACGCAAAATTTACAGACGTTGATTTTTGTCGCGGGCGGTTTAGGCGGCTTGGCGCTGCTGGCGTATCCTGTGTATCGCCGCCGCGCGACAATCCTGCAGCCGCGTGAAACGTATGACCGCGCGACGTTGACACAAGCGATTGCGCGTTTGGATGACGCGTACGCGCGCGATGAAATAGAGGAAAGCGCTTATCAAGCGCAGCGCGCGGCATTCAAGGCGGAACTGTTCAAGGATGTCATCCTCCAAGTCGGAACAGATGAATCATCGGCTGATACTTGAGTTGAAACGCGCGCTTTGATTTATGATTGAGACGCTTAAACTGGAAAAAACTTTTGGTTACAAGCTCGCGTTGAAAAATACGACGCTGACTATCGAGCCGGGCCAAATCGTCGCGCTGGCAGGCCCAAATGGCGCGGGCAAATCCACGCTGCTGCGGATTCTCGCCACGTTAGCGCGTCCGACGCGCGGTCGCGCGGCGGTGAACGGTATCGAAATTCCGCAAGGCGCGATGCAGGCGCGCGCGAGTATCGGCTATGTGGGACATCAAACGCTGTTGTATGACGAATTGAGCGTCGCGGAAAATTTGCGCTATTACGCGCGTTTGTACGCGTTGGATAATGCGGACGCGCGCATTTTGCAAGTGGCAAAACAAGTCGGGATCGAAAAACGGTTGAGCGATACGGCGCGCACTTTGTCGCGCGGGTATCAGCAACGGGTCGCGCTCGCGCGCGCGCTATTGCATCGTCCGAAAGTGTATTTGTACGACGAACCGTGGACGGGTCTCGACCAGAGTTCATCGCATCTCTTGAGCGCGATTTTCGCCGAGGCGCGCCAAGCGGGCGCGGCGGTTTTATTTTCGTCGCACGAATTCGAGCGCAGTCTCGCGGCGGCGGACCGCGCGCTGATTATGCGTAACGGCAAAATTATTTATGACGGGCTGCGCGCGGAATGGCGCGACGCGTCGGGATTCGCGCAAGTGTATACGACTGAATTGGCGCGCGCGCAAGAACATACTCAAAATGAAAAACGCGCGGCGAGCGGCAGCAAGCGAAAAATCTAACGCGCGATTCACTATAGACGCGCGCGACGATTTGCGAGACACGATTGGGCATGCCTTTTTTTCGTCAACTTTACGCCATCCTCGCCAAAGAATTGCAGGTGGAATGGCGCACCAAAGAAACGTTGAGCGCGATGTTGGTTTTTGCGCTGTTGGTGCTGGTGATTTTTAATTTTGCGTTTGACCTGCAAGGCGTGGACATTCGAGTCTTTGGGCCCGGCGTTTTGTGGGTGGCGTTCAGTTTCAGCGGCATTATCGGCTTGGGGCGTTCGTTCGCGAGCGAGCGCGATCGCAGTTCGCTCGACGGAATGTTGCTCGCGCCGGTGGACCGCGGCGCGATTTTTCTCGGCAAAGCGTTCGCGAATTTTTTGTTTATTCTGGCGATGGAAATTGTGACGCTGCCGCTGTTTGTGATTTTGTTCAACGTGCCGATGCAATGGTTTCCGTTAGTCGGATTTATTTTGATGGGCACGGCGGGCTTTGCCGCCGTCGGCACCTTGCTGTCGGCGATTGCGGCGTCAACGCGTATGCGCGATGTAATGCTGCCGGTGCTTTTGTTTCCAGTGCTTATTCCGCTGCTCGTCGCGTCGGTAAAACTCACGCAGGGCGCGCTCCAAGAATTGCCGTTTTCGGATTATCAGGGCTGGTTCAATTTGCTGTTGGCGTACGATGTGATTTTTCTCGTGATCGCGTTTTTGACGTTCGAGTTTGTGGTGGAAGAGTGAGGAGGATGGAGACTGGAGATTGGGTGATTTGCGGGATGGCGGGATAGCGCGATAGTGAGATGGCGCGATTTTTGCATTCTACGCTCCGCATTCCATATTCCACAGTCTGCATTCTGTATTCTGTATTGGACAAGGAATTTTTATGAACACGAAACGGAATTGGTCCGATATTCTCGGCATTGTCACTTGGATTGCGATAATGACCGGGTTGTATTTTGCGTTTGTGTATGCGCCGACGGAAGCGACGATGGGTTCGATTCAACGCATCTTTTATTTTCACATGGGTTCAAACGCGGCGTCATTGCTTTCAATTATTATCGCGGCAGTCGCGGGCGCGTTATATCTGCGTTCGGGCAACTGGAAGTATGACCGCGTATCGTACGCGTGTATGGAACTCGGCGTTTTATTTGGCGCGATTTCGCTGGCGACGGGCATGACGTGGGCGCGCCCGGTGTGGGGCACGTGGTGGACGTGGGAAGCGCGGCTCACTTCGTTTTTGATTTTGTGGCTCGTCTATGTCGCCTACATGATGCTGCGGCTGTCCGCGACCAATGACCCGACGATTGCGCGCATCGCGGCGGTGTTTACGTTTGTCGGCGCGGCGGATGTGCCATTCATTATGGTCGCGCCGCGTTTGTGGCGCGGCTTGCATCCCGTTTTATTTGGAACGAATGCGGGCGGCGATTTCACCTTTAACATTACGCCCGAAATGTTGACGACGCTGTTGGTGTGCATTGTGGCGATGCTGCTGTTGTATTTGTGGCTGCTCGTTCAACGCGCGCGACTGGGCAGTCTGCAAGCGCAAGTGGCGGAATTGCGCGAACAATACGGAGAATAAAAAGACAATGGAAGATTTGCTCAAACAAATTCTGATGGAAGTGCGCAATCTGTCGTATCTCTTTTTCGCGTTCGGCATTATCTGGACACTGCTGTTTTTGTACACGTATTCGCTGTCGCGGCGCAATCGCGATTTGCAGGGCGAAATTGACGAACTAAAAAGGTCGCGCGATGACAATCCGGACGCGGATTGACAATGTATGATTTGGTCGTTTTCCGGTGACAAATGTCAGGTGACATTTTGGCGCGGAATGAGTACACCTAAAGCATGAATTTGCCGCTTTTCTTTTTGGCGTTTGGCGCGGGCTTGTTGTCGTTTCTGTCGCCGTGCGTGCTGCCGCTGGTGCCGATTTATATCGGTTATCTCAGCGGCGCGGCGGTGACGCCGCAAGGCGTGACGACGCCGCGCGGCCAAGTGATGACGCACGCGCTCGCGTTTGTGCTGGGCTTTACGACGATTTTTATCGCGATTTGGTCGGCGTTGTTTGCGCTGACACAGTTCATTGATAAACAACTGCTCGCGCACATCTCGGGCGTCATTCTCATTATTTTCGGCGTCAACATGCTCGGCATTATCAAAATTCCGTTTCTGTATCAAGAAGCGCGCGTGCAATTTCGCTCCAATGAATTGGGCTATCCGCGTTCGTTCTTGACGGGCATGGCATTCGCCGCGGGCTGGACGCCGTGCGTCGGTCCGATGCTTTCGCTCATTCTCGGCGCGGCAACGCAAACCAATACCGCGTTGGAAGGCACCGCGCTGCTGCTAATGTATTCGGCGGGTCTCGGCGCGCCATTCCTCATCACCGCGTACGGTCTCGAAACGATGGTGACACGCTTGAAAGGATTTAACAAGTATCTGCGAACGATCGAAATCGTGAGCGGCGTGATTTTGATTCTCGTGGGTTTGATGTTGGTGTTGGATAAATTTCAAGTGTTGAACGCGTATTTTTATCAGCTTACGCCCGAAGTGTTTTTTAAACTGGAAGAAAATTTTGCCAAGCTGTTGGGAGTAAGGTTGGAATAAAAAACGCGGACGCTAAAGATTGCAACGTTTTTCGCGATAACAATTCGCTTTGCGAATATTCCTCGAAAATCAAGCGCCGCTAGCATAAATGCTAGCGGCGCTTATTTTTATTACGCGCGATGTATTCGCTTTATTACGGCGTGAATGAGCAATCGTCTAGATAAATCTTGGCGTTCAGACTCGTCGCCTTGAATTGGAACTGCGCCGTGGCTGTTCCTGTTGGCGCGGACATAGTTCTTGCCGCTTGTTCCCAGCCAACGGTCTTTCCCGTGAACGTTCTTCCAATCACGTCCGTGCGAAGTATCTTGTTGGCTGAATCGCGCCAACGAACTTGGACCTTGAAGGCGAATACGTCTGCGGTCTTTTTAATTCTCACCCAGCATGAAGCGTTGTACGTTTGACCCGCCGACAAATTAGATATCTGTTGCGTGATGGTTACATTCTTGTTATCTGTCGCGCTCAATCTGCCGGCATAACTGTCGCTGCGGCGCGGCGTGCCAACGCGCATAAACTTGACGTTATTACCCCAGTTGTCGGGAATGCCATTCCCATCATCATCCACTTCAAAGCCGGGGTTTAGAACAAGTTGCTGTGACGGCGCAGGTTGTATTGTAAAAGTCCAAACAGCGCTCCACGGACTAGCCCCCGCGCTGTTCCGCGCCTGCGCTTGAAAGTTATAGGTCTGATTCGTGAGTCCGTCGAGGTGGAGCGAACGG
>JAJTXZ010000121.1 GCA_021463195.1 Anaerolineae bacterium | reverse complement strand
TCGAGCGGAGGCGAGAAATCTCGACCTTGCGCGTCAAACGAGATTTCTCATTGCATTCGAAATGACAATGGCTGCTCCCTGACTTTGTGCCAGCCCTATCGCGGCGCTACGGTAGCCCTCGACAAACCGGATGATTATCCGGATTTCCAGACTCTAACTCGGACAAGCCGAAACCAAACAGGAAACCGCGAATCTACAAAGACCCTAAAGATTTTCGAAAACCCTTAGGGTCTGGAAATCCGCTGCGTTTTCGAAATGTGGATAGCGCCAGCGGATAAACCTATTGCCGCGCGGAAATGGCTATGTTATAATCAGCGCAGTTTGAACGTTGGACATTCCAGTCGGATAATGAGGAGGCACGCCAAATGGCATTTGGTCTTGCAGTTACCCAGCACAAGCGCGCGGCGGTGGTCGAGGTGACCGGGCGCATTGATTCTAGCACCGCGCCTCAATTTGAAGCCGCCGTCCAAAAACTGATTGACGACGGACACAATTATATTGTAGTTGATTTGAAACAGACTGATTATATGAGCAGCGCGGCGTTCCGAGTCTTGATCTCGGCGCACAAACAAGTTCACAAAAGCACGCGACGCGGCGATGTGCGATTGGCAAACGTTTCTCCCAAACTGATGGAGACGTTCAAATTGGGCGGCTTTGATGAACTGTTCAAATTTTACAACAATCAGGTGGACGCCGTCGGCAGCTTTTGAGAAGCGAACAGGGCGCGAACTTTTGGATGAGGCGCAAGGATGGCCCTCATCCTTTTTTTTCGCGCGCGCGTGTTTTGCGGATACAATCTTGACATGAGCTATTTATCGCGCTGGCAAGCGAACGCGTTCCGTTCGCTTTTCTTTTTGTTTTTGGCGTTTCTCTTTGGCGCGTGCGCGTCGGCGCCTTTGCCGTCTGCTTTGCCTTTGCCCACTGCGCGCGTTGTAATTGTGGTCGCGACCAATTCGCCCGCGACGGCGACGAATATTTCATCGCCGTCGCTTGCGCCGACGAATACGTTATCGCCGACGGCGACGAATTCGCCGCCAACGCTTGCGCCGACGGATACCGCAATCGCGACGCCGACGACACATCTTGTACCCACCGCGACGTTCGCGCCATCCACTGTCGCGCCAACCGAACTTGCGCCGACAGTCGCGCCCACCGCCGCGCCAACCATTCAACCAACCGAGCCGCCGACCATCGCGCCAACGCTCGCGCCGACCGAGAGCGTCAAGGTCGCGCCGCCCGCGAGTTTTGCGCCGACAGAGCTTGTCGCGATTCCCGGCGGTATTTTGCGAATGGGCGGCAAAGGGCCGGAAGACGATGCGGATGAAAAACCGTTTCACGATGTCGAGATGTACGAATATCGCATCGAGAAATATGAAGTAACGAACGCGCAATATCAAGCGTGCGTCGCGGCGGGCATTTGTCCCGCGCCGACCAAAAATTCTTCGTACACGCGCGCGGCATATTTTGGCGCGCCGGAATTCGCGAATTATCCGGTCGTCAATGTGACGTGGCATGGCGCGAATGCGTATTGCGCGTGGCTGGGGCGGCGGTTACCAAATGAAGCGGAATGGGAGCGCGCCGCCAAAGGCGCCGATAACTTGCGTTACACCTGGAGCAACAGTATCGGCATGCATTTTGAATGGAACGCGATTTTTCACGGTTCGCCGCTTTCATTTTGCGAAGCCAGCTGTCCACTGCAAAATTATTGGGGCGATGTGAATGACGGTTTCCCTGACACTGCGCCGATCGGTTCTTTTGTCGGCGATGACCCGCGGCGTGATAACAGCAGCGGCTTTGAAGTCGTGGATTTGGCGGGGAATGTCGCCGAGTGGACCAATAATTGGTATTATGGCAATGCGTACGCGGAGGGCATGGATATTTATGGCCCGTCCGACGCGACGGGCGTGAAAACGGTGCGCGGCGGTTCGTGGGCGGATGAACCGCGCCGCAATTCGGATCGCGAACCGCAAGCGCCGGATTATTCGTCGGACCGTATTGGTTTTCGGTGCGCGCAATAACGCGACGCTGATGTAAAATGCGGCAAGGAGGACGCGATGCTTCAACGATTTGAACTCTCGCACGCGGTGCGTTCGATTCCCGAACGTATTTTGTATTTCGCCGAATTGTGGACGGGCGGCATGTTTTTGCAGGATGAAGCGTACGTGTATATGCGCGAGCGGCTCAATCCGTTCGCGAGTGGCTTGTTGTTTGTGACGTTGGTCGGCGTAGTGATCGCTGTCGCCGACATCGCGGGCGCGTTCGTTAATTATTTTACCGCGCCCTCGCTTGATGCGGTCAGAAATATAATCTTGACGCATTTGCAGGCGATGCCATTTTACGAAAGTATGGGGCCGCTGTCCCAGCGCGCGTTCGAGGCGAGTTTCAATCGGATGTGGGCGCTGTTTGAGCCAATGTTCATCCGCTATCCTAACACGCAGACTCAAGTGACGCAGCTTTTGTTTGGCTTGATTTTTACGCCGTTGGGTCTCGTTTTCTCGTGGTTATATTTTGGCGCGCTCGCGCACTGGATGGCGCGCAAATGGAATCGCGAGATTTCGTGGGGTGAAATGTTGGGTCCGCTGGCGCTCGCCATGGCGCCTCAGTTATTGAATGCGCTCAAGCTATTTCCTGCGGGCAGCGTCATTTTTTGGGTTGTCTATCTGTGGTTCTTTGCGTGCGCGACGAACGCGATTCGCGTCACGTATCGGACTACGCTCGCTAACGCGTTTCGCGCCGCGTTCTTTCCGGTGTTGGCGAGTTTTGTGTTGGTGGCGCTGTTGATTGTCGGCGTGTTGCTGTGGTTCGTGATGCGAGGTGGTCAATGAATCTGCGCGGATTGTTTATCGGCGCTTTGACGCTGCGGACGGAAACGTTTACGCAACTGCGCGAGCGCTCGGATACATTTTTTCGCGGTTTCTGGGTGTTGCTGCTGGCGGGTTTGATTGCCGGCGCGTTTGGCGCGACACAAACATTTGCCGCGACCTTGATTCCGCCGCCGCCCAAAGAGGTTGTGCTGAATGCGCTGCAAAACGCGTTGGGCGTGAATTCGTTGATGCCGCCCGCGCTGCAACCGCTCGCGCAAGCGTACGCGGCAAACATGGCGTCGCTATGGTATGAAATTTCACAGCTGCCGCCGCAGGTGGGCGATTGGGCGCAGCCGTTGGCGAATGCGCTGCGTTGGTTCGGCGTGACGGCAAGCACGCCATTTAACTGGAGTTATATCGGCTGGACGTTGTTGGGCGGTTTGATTATCGGCAGCGTCGCCGCCAGTTTGGGCGGCAAGAATGATTTGAACAAGATGTTTGGCTTGACCGCGCTCGCCGCCGCGCCGCAAGCGTTCAACGCGCTGCCCGCGCTTTTGGCGACGGCGGCGACGTTGACGGGTGTAAGCGCATTAACCAGTTTGAACGGCGCGATAGAATTGATTCTGGCGTTGTGGAGCGCGGCGATTTACATCAAAGCGACGGCGGTGGCGCAGCGGTTTGGTCTCGGGCGCGCGGTGGTCGCCGTTGGCATCGGCGTCGGCGCGTTGGCGCTGTTAGTGGCATTGTTGACCGGCGTCATCGCGTGGGCGTTCGGACGATTTTTATAAAGGCGCGCTGTTCAAGCTCTGACGCCAAAATGGCGGAATCATCCGCCAACCTTTTGAATTGGAATGCGCGCTAGCGCGCGCGGCGGCGCAGTTGTCGCAGCCGCGCGTCCAGCTGTTCAAAGTTCCCAAGGTCGCGCAAGTTTTGATAGACTTGATGCGCTTGGCGCGCGTATTGGCGCGCGGCGGCAAGATTGTTTTGTTGTTCTGCCCACAGCGATAGCTGCGTGAGCGCGTCGCCGCTGAGACTGTGGAAATGACGCGCGCGGCTGATCTGCAGCGCGTCCTCCAGATATTGTTTTGCCGCGCGCCATTTTTGCCATTGCAGATACATTTTGCCGAGCGTGACGAGTTCGGTGGCGATGGCGAAATCGTCTCCCGCTGCAATGGTTTCCAAACCGCGCAGCAGCTCGCGTTCGCTCTGCTTGTACATTTTTAAACCCGCCAACGCGTTGCCCAATCCATCGTGCAGCGTGCTTGCTTGGCGTTCCCACTTTTGTCGCGGCGCGCCGTCGGATTGGCGGATATATTTTTGAGCTTGAGCTAAAAGCGTTTCAAATTGTTCGCGCGCCGCGTGGAAATTGCCGCGCTCTAATTCGATAGTCGCCAGATAACGCCGCAGCACAAACGTCCACCACACATCGCGCGCGCCGCGAAAATACGCGAGCGCGGATTTGATATACGCTTCCGCCTGCGCCCAGCGTTTGAGGGACATTTCGTGCCAGCCCAATTCGCTTTCGATTTGCGCCGCGATTTTCAACGCGCCGAGACGCTGGGCGGCTTGTAAACATATAGTTTGGAACTCGACATATTCGTTTAGAAAACCCATTTCATGAAGATTGGTCGTGCTAGGTTCGTAGATTAAAAGGACCGCTTGAAATTCGCCATATTGCGCGCATTGATGCGCCAGATGCATAAAGTTGCGCCGTTCGTCCAGAGTATTCAAGATGCGCGGATTCGCTTGACAGAGCTCGGCCCAACCTTTGGCGCTCGCTCCAAGCGCTTTGCGGAAATAGGTTTTTGCCCAACGCGGTTTATCGCCGGTGACCGTTGCGCCTTCCACAATAAATCTTTTCATCAATGGATGCTGGCTCAGCCGATATTCTCCTTCGGCGGCGTTCCATGTGGATTCCAAGATTCCCGCTCGAATGAGTTCGCCTAGCGCGGGCTCTAGCGCGCGCGATTCCAATGGCGCCAAAACTTGCAGTTGCGTTTGGCCCAATGTCGCTGGCACGCCAATCGCGAAATAGTACCATAATTGTCTGGCGTACAGCGAGAGCGCGTGCCAACGCGTTTGCAGGTAATGAGTATACGCGCGCGCGCGCGAATCGCTGTACGCGCTCAGTTTGACGGGCAAATTCGCCAGCGCGCGCTTGAAACTGACGCTTTGCAGGTCCATGAGAAACCAATCCAACAAAAGCGGCGAGCCCCAAGTCGCGGCGTGAATTTGTTCGATGACGGATTTTTCTAAATAGTTGGCGCCGAGATGGCCGCGCGCGTTTATTTGGCGCGTGAGATAATTTTTGACGCCCCGCGCATCCAAGCCCGACAATTCAAACGCATAGGCCATGCCCATCGGATACGTCGCGTGACTGCGCGTCGTCGCCACGATGCGCGAGTTGCCGATGAGCTCGTACAGTTGTCGTAGAATTTCTTGCTCGTTCGCGCTTTCTTCTAAATTGTCCAACACAATCAGATATTTGTACTGGCGCAAATGCGCGCGCAGTCGCCGCCTTTGTTCTTGCGGCGCCAACGTGAGTTGAATCGGCGCGCCAGTTTGCGTGATCACTTGGTCCAAAACTTGCTCAAAGGTTAAATGCGCGCGCGTCGCGTCGTTTCCGGCGCTCTCGGCGGAAATCCACAAGACATCCGTCCATTCGGCGCGCGCTAAAACGCGTTCGGCGATTTCACGCGCCAACGCCGTTTTGCCATTGCCCGGCGGGCCATGAATCACAATAATCGGCGGCGTCATGCGCGCCGTCAATAATTTTAGGATACGCGCGAGTTCGCGCGCGCGTCCAAAGAGATTGACATAGCGCGGCTGCGGCAGATACGCGCCTTTGGCTTTGACGCCGGCGCTTGCGGAGGTGGTTGCAGCGGCGCGGCGCGCGCGGGAACGGCGCGCGGTGTCGGTCTGAAATTGATTTGCGGATTCGGCGAGCTCGTCCCAAGATTTGAATTTTTCCAGATTCGCCAAAACGAGGGCGAGATTGATTTCGTGGAGAAAGGCGGCTTGCCATGCCGCGTTGGCGGTTTGTTTCCGCTTTTCGGCATATAGGCGCGCGAGAAGCGCCACGTAACCGCGCGGTGGCGGAATGTGGTCGCTCTCGTAACGTCCAATCGTCGTGCGATTGAGGCCGAGATATTTCTCGGCTTGAGTTTGAAATGGGAACACCAGATGACGCAAATCGCCTACAAAGTCGGAAAGCGTTTGCGCGTCGGAAAATTTCGGAAACATGCGAAAAGAGGTGGAGCGTGTGCGCGGTCAAGGGTGTGCGCACACCCGGATAGGTATTCGCTATACTGTAACAGGGAACGTTAACGGAACCTGTTCAGCCGCCGCGCATTAGCGCGTGCGGATAGTTGGACGTTAAGGTGTCGCCGTTACCCTAGTCCTATTGTATCCAAAAATCTGTTCGTTGAAAAAAATAATTTATTGGGTTCAAGAATTCAGCCGCGCTGGGTTGTATTGTCAAAGGGTCGGGTTGTGTTGTGGGGGGGTAGATGAGGGCGCGAATGATTAGTGTATCCATTGTGCCGGTGACAAAAAATTATCCTCACGAATGGGGCATTCAATGTTTTTCGTTTAACGCGCATACCAATGGTTGGGCGCGCTTTGACGGGACATTTACGCCGGGCGAGCGACCGATGGAAGAAGTGTGCGATGAGTATGTCATTGTATCGCCGTTCGTGGATGAACTGGTGGAGTTTGCGCGTGAGCGCGGGTGGCACGTAATTAACACGCAAGCCAAAACGTTCGCGACGTGAACCGAGTTGATTAACGCTGCTCCGAAAAATTATACCAAATCATTACCATTCCGCAATGTGTTGTGAATCTTGATTTGCTATACTGATTGACAACGCGATTGCAAGGCGTCATCGCTTGGCGGCTAGCGCGCGCAACGCGCCGTCCGAACGCTCATTTCCATCTATTACCACTTTTGCTGAGGATGGTTGGGGATGAGTGTTTTTTGTTTGTTCGGATTTCGCAAGAGAGGAAAATCACGCTTCGCTTATTTTTTCGATTCGACCTCAGGAGGTCAAGATGTCACGCGTCCGAATTGCTATTCTCCAACTAACTATGCTTTGCTTGATATTCCTTGGCCTTGCATATTCCTCACCGACCGTGCGCGCAGAAACGGTCAAGCCCGCTGTCCCGCAACTCCAAATCAATCAAACACAGAATGTGTACATCGATCCGAAGTATGAATATGCGCTCTCAGTTCCGGATGGTTGGTACATTTATCCCACACCGAACAATGTACTCTACGGAGCGGCGGTCTTCACTAATTACGATGTGAATTCACTTGAAAACTTCCACACGCTTCCGCCACTCGGCATCAAGATTCAGATTGGCGTTGGGCCTCTAAATAAATCCCTTGCAGAATGGGCAAATGAACGTCTTACTACAGAGACTGCAGCTGGCTCTAGTGAACCACAACAGCTCTTTGCCAGTCGTATACTGCCAATCCAAGTTGGGCCATCGCTAGGGCTTGTCAGTGTGATTGCAGGACCAAACGGCTATACTCTAGCCGAAATAATCCTGCCCCGCGGCAACGATGAGGTTGTAAGTATTGGTATTACTACGAGTGAAAAGGAGGGACGTAATGCCGCACTGGACCTCTTGAAAACATTTTCGGTGACGGGCATGAAGAATTTTAATCCAGATGCTACTCCGATTTCTCAACAAATCCGTGAGCAGATTGACTTGCTTGAAGATGAAGTGCGCATTCAAGCACCGGAAACGCCTTTAGGTACATGCCCGGCTGGAACGTTCCCTGGAAACGAAGCGCCTTCATCACCAATTACACTGTGGATGCCATTTCAGGAGGGACAACGCTGGGTTGTGGGCGGTGTTGGTTCATTTTACGGCAATGGTTATCATTGCAATTCTAACAATGATTATTATGCAACGGATTGGAATCGTTCAGACGGCGCTTCGAGTGGCAGCGCGGCTCTCCCAGTCGCGGGCGGCAACATAGATTCTAGTCAAGTTACGCAACCTCCTTGTCCCAACACCGGATATGGATGCAAAGTAGTCGTAAATCATGGATCCGGTATCGAAACACTTTACGGGCACCTGAGCGGAATCTCGCGCACAAGTGGCGGAGTTAACCATTGGGATCAAATTGGAGCAGTTGGAACTACTGGAAATTCTACCGGGGCTCACCTGCATCTTCGTTTTGCATCTAATGGTTCTTCTCATTGTTGGAACAATGGCGCAAATTGCCCCAATGGTGAAGCGCCTCTTTCTCCACAGTCTTCTAAACCAAGCCCAATGAACACACAGTCCGGGGCGGTTACCCTGGCGGATGGCACAAGTTACGTGAGCAATAATAAGCAGGATAGTGGCGGTGGCGGCCCCTCTGGCTACACCTTTTGCGCGAACGAAAATCAGCGCTGCAATTTCAGCGGCACAAAAGATGTCGCGTATGGCGCGAATGGGAGTTTCAACTACAAGTACAATATTTCCGACGGGATTGATTGTAACAACAGCACCTTCGGCGATCCAATCTCGGGTGTTGGCAAGGCGTGTTATACCAAAGACAGTTCGCAGACCGGCTGCAATCCCAACCCCGACCAAGTCGCATTATTTGAACATGGCGGTTATGGCGGAAACTGCCAAGTCTTTAACAAGGGCGATTATCCTAATCCCGGCGCGATGGGTTTCCCGAACGATACCGCGTCGTCCGTCAAAGTTGGCGGAAACGTTAAAGCCATTCTCTGCAAAGACGATAATTAT
>JAJTXZ010000120.1 GCA_021463195.1 Anaerolineae bacterium | reverse complement strand
GATGGGGCCGCGACATTAAAAACCCAAGCCACGTTCCTTTAAGCTCGTAAATTTTCCCTGCGCGCCAATCACCAGATGGTCCAGCACTTCAATATCGAGCAGCGCGCCCGCCTTGACGATTTCGCGCGTAATCGCGGCGTCCTCGGGCGAAGGCGTCGGGTCGCCGCTCGGATGATTATGCGCGAGAATAATGCCGGTCGCGTTCATACGCACCGCTTCGCGAAACAATTCGCCGATGCGAACGACGGTCGTATGCACAGAACCTTGATACACGCGCGGACGCGCCAGCACGCGATTTTTAGTATCGAGCAGCAGCGTGCGCATCTCTTCTTGTTCCAGCCGCGCCATATCGGACAACAAGCGCACGGCATCGGCGGGCGATTTGATTTGCGGTTTTTCTTCCGGCGCCATTTGCGCCACACGCCGCCCAAGCTCAAAACAGGCATGCAGTTCGGCGGCTTTGGCGGGTCCAATGCCTTTCAGCTTGGACAACTCGCGAAAGGGCATCCGCGCGAGTCCAACTAGACGGCCGCACTGTTCCAGCGCATCCGCCGCGAGGTCAATCACATTCACGCCGCGATAACCGGTGCGCAAAAGAATGGCGAGCAATTCGGCGTCACTCAAAACGCCCGCGCCCAAATGCGCCAAACGTTCGCGCGGCCGCTCGTTGGCGTGCATAGCATGAATCGTATGGGCAGGCGCTTTACGAGTTTCACGACGAGTGTGGGACATGGCAATATCCTGCAAACCTTTGCGTCTCGGCGCGATGCAAAGGTTTGTCCGAAAATAAAATTTAAAACCAACCGCGTCGTTTAAAATAAATCAACATGCCAAGCGGAATCAACAGCAAAGAACCATTCACCAGCCAAAACATGACTGTTTCTTTGAACGGCATCAATTCAAAATTCATGCCGCCCCAACCGACGATGAACGAAATCGGCAAAAAGATGGTGGCGATAATCGTGAGCGTTTTGGTCACCTCGTTCAACCGATTGGACTGCACCGAGAGATACGTGTCCAACGTATTGCCCAACAAATCGCGCGCGGTTTCAATCAATTCATAAATGCGCGACAGCCGATCGTACAAATCGCGATAATACAGCGCGGTCTTGTTATCCACAATGCCATAACGCGTGCCCGCGAGCGCGTTCATCACATCGCGCATCGGCGCGGCGCTGCGGCGCATTTGAATCAACGTATGCTTGAGTTTGAAAATGCGCGACAAGGTTTTGGGCGTCGCGCGTTCCAGCGTTTCCGCTTCGGCGGAATCAATCTCATCGTCAATCTGGTCAAGCATCGGAAATAACGCGTTCGTCATTTCGTCGGCGATGAGATACAAAAAATAATCCGGACCGAGATCGCGCCGCTGCGTATCGCCTTGAAAGCGCTTGTACGCGCGTTCGAGGTCGAGCATCGGTTCATCATGAATCGTTATCAAATAATTGCGCCCGAGAAACACTTCGAGCTCATGGTCAATAATATCTTCGCGCTCGCGCGTCAGCGCGTGAATCGTAATGAACAAGTGTGAACCGAAATCGAGCACTTTGGCGCGTTCATCGTACGTGCGGACATCTTCCATGGCGAGCGGGTGCAAATCAAATTGTTTTTGCAAAGCATCCAACTGCGCTTCATTGGGCGACAGATAATCGAACCATTTGAACGCATTGCGCCCATGTCCGAGCGTTAGCGCGCGCGCGTTGACGTCGGTGGCGGAGCCGAGCATGGGGTCGTTTTTTGACGGCATGGCGCTATTTTACCAGAAATTTTTAGAATCTATACCAAGCAAAAAACCGCGTTAAAAAAACAGACCGCCGCCGCGCCGCCTGTTTTTCGCATAAACCAACGCGCGCTATTTGTCGTTCAAGAATTCAAACGTTATAATCGCGCCACATGAAATCAGCTCGTTTGATTGGCATTGGCTTGGGCGCGTTCCTCGTTCTCGCATTGCTCCTCGTACTGGTTTCCGTTACGTCGTTCAATCCGTTCGCCGAAACCCAAACCGCCCTACCCCGCGCGTCTACGCGCGTGAGCGCGCCGACCAGCGCCGCGCAAGCGAGCAGCGCGACCGCGCCGCCACCCGCCGCGCTGCCCGAACCCACCCAAGAGGCGGCGCTTCCGCCGCCAACGATTCCGCCAAACGCTTCCGCCGCGTACACTCAAGGCCTCGCGCATCGCCGCAACGGCGATTATATACGCGCGGCAACCTCGTTTCGCGCCGCCGCGCAAGAGAGCGCTGACGCCGCGCTCGCGCGTCAAGCGCAATTTCAACTCGGCGAAGCATTGTATCTCGCCGCCGATTTTACGAACGCGCAGATCGCGCTGCAAGCGGTGACGGCGCAAAATAACGACGATGCCCTAGCTCTGCGCGCGCATTATTTTCTCGGCGATATTTTTACGCAGCAACAAAATTATGATGCCGCGCTCGAACATTTGCGCTTTTATCGCGACCGTTCGCGCGCGCTGCGCGGCGCGCTTGACCGCGAAATCGGCGACACGCTGCTCGCGTCGGGCGACAGCGCGGCGGCGCTTGAACAATACGAAACCGCGTTTCAAGACCCGACGTTCAATGCCGCGCAGCGCGTCGCCGTGTTGAAAAAAATCGCCGAAATCTATACCGCGCGCGGCGAACCGCAATTAGCGTCAATCCGTTTGGCTGAAGCGTTCAAACTCGCGCCCGACGATACCGCGCGCGCTAACGTGGAATTTTTGTGGGGCGAAGCGTTGTATGCGAGCGAGGAAACGGACGCGGCGCTTGAACACTGGCGGCACGCGCTCGCGACGTACACGCTCACGCCCGGCGCGCACCAATCGGTCGCGAAATTGGTCGAACTCGACGCGCCAAACATCAACGAACTCCAGCGCGGCATCGCCAATTACGGCGTCGGCAATTATGATTTGGCGCTGCAAGCGTTTCGACGTTGGATTGCGGCAAATGATGTGCCGGGCGCGGACGTGCTGTATTACGCGAGTTTGGCGTACCAACGTCAGGGCGATTATGCCGGCTCGCTCCGCAATCTGGACGCGCTGCTCGCGAATTATCCGCAAGACAAACGCATTCCCGACGCGCTCTACGCCAAAGCGGTTTCGCAAACGCGGCAAGGCAACCCCGCCGCCGCGCTGGCAACCTTACGCCAACTATTAAAACTCGCGCCGGACGACGCGCGCATAGATAACGCGTATTGGAACGCGGCATTGGCATACGAAGGCGCGGGCAATTACGCGCAAGCGGGCGCGGCGTATCGCGAGCTCGCCGAAACTTTGCCCGCGTCGTCATTCGCGCCATTTGCGTTGTTCAACGGCGGCGTCAGCTATTATCTCGCGCAAAATTACGCGCAAACGCAAACGCTTTGGCAAGCGGCGTTAAAAAATTATCCAACTTCGTCGCACGCCGCCAGCGCCGCATACTGGCTCGGCAAACTCGCGCGCCAGCGCGGCGACGAATCAAGCGCGGTCCAATTTTTCCAACGCGCCGCGCAACCGCCGCGTTCGTACTATTCATGGCGCGCCTTGGACGCGTTGAATCAACCCGCGCCGCCGCCGTCGTACGACGTGAACGATTATGCAATGCAAGACAACGCGGAGACGCGCGCGGAAATGGAAAGGTGGATTGCGACGTGGAGCGACGAACCCGCGTCAGCGGAATTACCCGCGCGTGTTTTAAGCGACAAGGCGTTTCAGCGCGGCAGTGAATACGCGTCGCTCGCGCGCGCGCTCGAAGCGCGTCCGCAATTTCAAACCGTCAACGAAAATTTCAAGACCGACGCCGCCGCGTTGTACGCGCTCGCGTTGTATTACAAAGACACTAATTATTTTTCGCTTTCGATGGACGCCGCCAACAAATTAGCGAATTTGTCAGGACAGGATGAAACGCGCCAGCCGCGTCTGCTGCGCGCCTTGATTTATCCGACTTATTACGCGGATTTGATTGTGCCGTACGCCGAACAACATGCTTTTGATCCCGCGCTCCTTTTCGCGCTCGTACGCCAAGAGAGCAACTTTAATCCGCTTTCGATTTCCTCCGCGCAGGCGCGCGGTTTGACCCAAGTGATTCCCGGCACCGGCGATATGATTGCGCGCGCGTTGGATGTGCGCGATTTTCAACAGAGCGATTTGTTCAAGCCGTATGTGAGCGTGCGCTTTGGCGCGTATTATCTCGCCACCGTTTTGGATATGTTCAACGGCAGCGCGCCTTATGCCTTGATGGGTTATAACGGCGGACCGGGCAACGCGCGCAAATGGCAAAAGAATGATTTGGATGTCGCGGTGGAAACGATTCCGTTTGCGGAAACGCATTTGTACGTGCGAACGGTGCAGAATCAATATCGGCAGTACGTAGACGTATATCGCGCGCAAGACAAATGACAAAGCGATAAAGTTTTCCGAGCCGCGCGGCAGCATCCCTTGTAAACTTGCGCGCCTTGAGGAGAATCGAGATATGAGCGTATTCACAAAATTCGGGCGCAATGCGTTTGTGTTGATGCTGTTGGCACTGGTGGCGCTGCTGCCGACCAAGTTGAATGCGGCGGCGCGTTCGCCGAAAATCGCCGGCGCCGTCGCGGCGGCATTGGCGCAAGGCGAAACGCCGCGCGCGTTAATTGTGCTGGCGGAGCAAGCGGATGTATCGGCGGCGGACGCGCTGCCGACCAAGGCGCAAAAAGGCGCGTTCGTATTCAATACTTTGCGCGCGACGGCGGCGCGCACCCAAGCCCCTTTGCGCGCGCTGTTGACGCAGCGCGGCATCGCTTATCGCGCGTACGTAATCGCGAATGTAATTGCGGTGGACGCGCTGGATGCCGCGACGGCGGCGCAAATCGCGACGCTGCCCCAAGTCGCGCGCGTGGCGAGCAATGCCGACGTAAAATTTGCCGCGCCCGTTTCCGTCGCGCCAGATGCCGAATTCGCAGCGGCGGTGGAATGGAACTTGAGCAAAATCGGCGCGGATAAACTGTGGCAAAAAAATATTCGCGGGCGCGGCATTGTCGTCGCCAATCAGGATACGGGCGTGCAATGGGACCATCCCGCGCTAAAAAACAAATATCGCGGTTATGCCAAAAAGACCGACAGCGTAGACCATAACTATAATTGGTGGGACGCGGTTCACAGCGCGATTTCGGGCGCGCCGAATCCATGCGGATACAATGCCATCGCGCCGTGCGATGATTATGGACACGGCACGCACACAATGGGGACGATTGTCGGCGGCACGCGCGAAAATCGCATCGGTGTCGCGCCGCGCGCAAAATGGATTTCCTGTCGCAATATGGATAATGGCAACGGTCGCCCTTCCACCTATATCGAATGTTTTGAATTTTTTCTCGCGCCGTGGGATTCCGCCGGAAACAATCCCGACCCCAATCGCGCGCCGGACGTGGTGAGCAATTCATGGAGTTGTCCACCGAGCGAATTGTGCGCGGCGGATACGCTCGAAATCGCCACCCGTAATTTGCGCGCGGCGGGCATTTTTGTCGCGGTTTCGGCGGGCAATGCCGGTTCCGCGTGCGCGACTATTAGCGAGCCATCAAGCATTTATAACGTTTCCACCACAGTCGGCGCGACCAATAATCTCGACGAACTCGCGTCATTTAGCAGTCGCGGGCCGGTGACGGTGGATGGCAGCAATCGCCGCAAACCGGATATCAGCGCGCCGGGTGTAGGCGTGCGCTCCAGCGTGCCGGGCGGCGGTTATTCTAAAATGAGCGGCACTTCGATGGCCGCGCCGCATGTCGCCGGCGCGGTCGCGTTGTTATGGCAAGCCAATCCAAGTTTGCGCGGCAAGGTGAGCAAAACCGAAAAACTATTATTTCATTCCGCCAAACGCGCGGTCCAAGTCGGCAACCAAAGCTGCGGCGGCACAAACCAAACAAATATTCCAAATAATTTATTCGGGTACGGCCGGCTGGATGTATGGAAAGCATATCTCGCCGGACAATAAAAATTTTTAACTTGCCGCGTTCTTGACGCGCGGCGGAAAGCGGAGGTCCTGTGCGACGTTTTATTTTATTTTTATGCGTGTTGATGCTTGGCGCGGTATTTGCGCCGGCAAGTTTGAGCGCCGCGCCAGCGCGCAATCCGCGCCGCGCGTTAGCGCCTTTGTCGCTGCAAGCGGTCAAGGCGAAAATTGATGGCGCCGTGTTATCAAGTTTGCAGCGCGGCGAACGCACGCGCGCGTTAATTGTATTGGCGCGGCAAGCGGATGTATCGGCGGCTAAAAATCTATCCACCAAAACCGCAAAGGGCGCGTATGTTTTCAACGCCTTGCGCGCCGCCGCCGCGCAAACCCAGCCGAATGTGCGCCGCCTGTTGGACCAATTCGGTTTGTCCTATCGCGCGTATTATGTGGTCAATATGTTCGCGGTTGAAAATCTGGACGCCGCCGCCGCGCTGCAACTTGCCGCGCGGCCCGATGTCGGCTTTATCGAAGGCAATCCGGATATCAAATTCGCGGCGCCGCTGCCCAATCAAACCGCCGCGCCCGAAAGCGCGAACGGCGTGGAATGGGGCATCCGCAAAATTCGCGCTGACAAAATGTGGGAGCTCGGTTTCAAAGGCCAAGACATTGTGGTGGCGAATCAAGACACCGGCGTTCAATGGGACCATCCCGCGTTAAAAAATAAATATCGCGGTTACGACAAGCTGACGGGCCAAGTCAAGCACGGCTACAACTGGTGGGACGCCATTCATCACACTATCGGCGGCGGCTCGAATCCGTGCGGCATAAATCGCAAAAGTCCGTGCGATGATAATGAACATGGCACGCACACGATGGGCACCATCGTCGGCGGCAAAGGCAAAAATAAAATCGGCGTCGCGCCCGGCGCAAAATGGATTTCCTGCCGCAATATGGACCGCGGCGTCGGGCGGCCCGCGACGTATATCGAATGTTTTGAATTTTTTCTCGCGCCGTGGAATCGCAAAGGCAATAATCCCGACCCTGCCAAAGCGCCGGACGTCGTGAGCAATTCATGGGGTTGTCCGCCCGCCGAACAATGCGCGCCCAACAGCATCTTGACTGCCACTGAAAATGTGCGCGCGGCAGGCATTTTTGTCGCGGTTTCGGCGGGCAATGATGGACCCAACTGTTCAACCGTCCAAGACCCGTCCGCGCTTTATGACGCCTCGACTACGATTGGCGCGACTGATGCTTCCGATAAACTCGCTTCTTTTAGCAGCCGCGGACCGGTCACGGCGGATAACAGCAATCGCCGCAAACCGGACATCAGCGCGCCCGGCGTGAACGTGCGCTCTAGTGTGCCGCGCGACTCGTACGCCAACTTTGATGGCACCTCGATGGCAGCGCCACATGTCGCCGGCGCAGTCGCGTTATTATGGCAGGCGAAACCCGCGCTGCGCGGCGATATTGACGCGACAGAAACGCTGCTGTTCAACAGCGCCTATACCGGCACAATCGTCGCGGGCAATCAGAATTGCGGCGGCACCGCGCCAACGGACATTCCCAATAATCTGTTTGGATACGGACGGCTTGATATTTTCCAAGCGTACCAAGACGCGCCCTAGCCGATCCGCGAATTAGACCAGTTTCCGATTTGATTTAGGGGACAGACCCTTTGGGTTTCCGAAAACCCAAAGGGTCTTTTTACCTTGGACCAAACAGGAATTCGCTCTAAAATGCGCCGCGCGCAGTGCGCGCGGCGCATTTTTTGCGCGCGTTTTACGCGACATATTTAGAGTATAATTATGCCGCGCCTGAAATTCGCCGCGAGGTTAACCCCATGAGCCAATCGCAAAAAAGTCTGCTGCAAAATATCCGCGATTTTTTCAATGATTTATTCAAACCGCAAGACGCCGCGCCATCCGCGCCCGCCGCGCCGCTTGAGGATGAACCACTCGCGCCGCTGACGCCGCGCGTGTTGGCGCTGGTGTACGACCCGGTGATTGACCCATTGAAAAATACGCGGCTCACAGAATGGGGCATCAAAAATCGCGGTTGGTCGCGCGTGGATGATCTACTCGCGGGTTATATCCAAGATATCGCGGAATGCAGCGGCGGCTTGGTGAAATATAATCTCACGCAGCGCATTGATGTGGACGCTTTTCCGCGCCGTATGAACGGCAAACGTTTTAGCGCGACTGAATATCTCGATTTGTACACAATCAATCAAAGCAAATACAAAGAACCCGACGACCGTTTCGATTATTTGGATTGCATTCAAGAATTCAATCTATTGGCGCGCGTAAACGCCGATGAGATTGACGAAGTGTGGCTCTTGACCTATCCATTTTCGGGAACGTACGAATCGGTCATGTGCGGCACGAATGCGTTCTGGTGCAACGGCCCCGTGATTGAAAATACGCCCGGCAAGCGTTTCGCTATCATGGGCTTTTCGTACGAACGCGGCGTTGGCGAAATGGAAGAAGATTTAGGACATCGCGCCGAATCGGTGATGGGGCGCGTCTTTAACTGCATGGATTTTGTGAATTGGACGTATGCCTATGACCGCAGCAAGACGCCATTCGTCAAACTCGAACCGACTCGATATGACGCGGTGAAATTCGCCGCGACGAATTTGTTCGCGAAATTTTTGTTATATGACAAACTCGCGCCCGGCAACGCGCAATGCGGCAATGTGCATTACGCGCCCAATTCGCAAAAAGATTACGAATGGGGCAACATGACGCCGGTGGTCACGTACGCGGATAACTGGCTCGCGTTTCCCACTATGCCGCGCGTTCAAAAAATCCAGGACGCGCAAGCGTGGGGTGGCGGCGACATTCGCAAACATCATCGTTGGTGGTTTTCCAGATTTCCCAAAGCGGCGGGACGCCAGAACGGCATTCGGCTCAACTGGTGGAGTTATATTTGCAATGTGGCGGACGCGCAATTTGATTTGTCGTAAAAAAATCGCGGCGGATGTATAA